>CAYFQZ010000603.1:0-5896 GCA_964345305.1 uncultured Ignavibacteria bacterium
TCTGGGGGTTTCCAGATAGTGGTATTTCGGATCATCTTTCGCTCTCCAACCGAAGAAATACCTGATGTTCTTAACCTCTTTCTCCCAGCTGAAGATGATTTGATCGTAATGATCCACATGGCTGTGTGTCACGAAAACGCTTACATTCAGCTCGCTGATCTCCTCGGGGTCCACAAAAGCTTTGGCCAGCGCTCTTTCACCAGGTTCCTCTTCCAGCTCAATATAATCAAAAACCAGGAGGTGATTCGCTGTCTTGACCGCGTAGCCGCAATGGCCCAGATACCAGATTGTGGCCTCGACGGATTCGGCTCCCTTTTCCTTATTACCAAAGTCAGAAGCCAAAGAGAGGATCGGAGGAGCCAAGAGAATCAACACTGCGAGGATTGATCGAAGGATATTGTTCATTTGGGTACCTCCTGAGATTGCATCCTTTCCTGCGTGAGTATCATCGTTTCGGATCAGCGGCCTAAGCAACGGTCCGCCTGAGAAAGCTTTGTTATCCCTGGCTAACGTGAAGGATCATCGGCCGAGCTGAGGCAGATCAACTGCAGCGATCTGTCAGGCGCACCGAGTGGATCGGCGCCAGGCTTCTACTTCTGGCAGCTAGAACTTCTTTGTCCAACGATGGCTGACGCATGTCTTCTCGAATCCGATGGCCTCGTAGAATCGCTGGCCTGAGCCGACCCAGACTTTCTCCGCACCAAGTTTGGCCAGACGCCGGATGCCTTCAGAGACCACCGCCTTGCCCAATCTCAGTCCCCTGGAATCGGGATGTGTGCCTACAGGCTCAAAGATGCCCATCCGATTGTGGCTATCGTACCAGGCGATGCAGCAGGCGCCATACTTGCCGTCAGGGCCTACGATATAGAGATCCAGATCCTTGCGGTAATCGGGCGCCTTCTGCAGTTCCTCGTAGGAGAAAGCGCTGGGCCACTCTGTCCGATCAGGGTGATCAAACGCCCGCCCAAAGATCTCCCGCCTCAACTCGATGTTGTTCTCCTGAGCCATGGACTGCATCACATAGCCTTCCGGCAGTCTCTGTTCCGGCAGATCCCTGATGACGAACTTAGAATCCCACCTCACACGTTCTGCGTCTTTCTCGAAGTTCCGCTGCCGGACCAAAGTCTGGAGCTGGTCATCATAATCGTAGACGTAGATGAAAAGCGTGTTCGTTTTCCTGTTGACCAGGGTCGCTTCCGCATAATCGAGCATCTCATCAAGCAGGAATGCGTATTGGGGATGGCGCTGCAGGAAGGCCTCTCCAAATCCTGGGTGCCCGGGATCAGGGTGTTCCATGTTCACCACACCCACGATTTCGTTATCATCACTTTCCCACACACCGATGGTATCTTCCCAGAAACGAATTGCCTTCAGACCATCTTCAAGATTGGGCTCTTTCTGCCCGTAGGTACCAAGGAAGGGCGCAACGAAATATCTGGCGTAGTTCCAGCGCTCAATTCTCCAGTTGAGCAGCTTATCAAAGGACCCGTAAGTGCCGACCAGAAAGTCACGGATTCGGATGAAGTCCTGCTCCGGTTTGTATTTTCGATGTCTCGCCTTCGTCATTGTCTTCACCTTGGGGGTACTACGGCTTGTGTATAAGCGGTTTGCAACTCATCCATTCAGTGCCAACCCGTCTGAATCTCTCGCCAAAGTGCACCGAGCGCGACGCAACACCCGGCCCTTGCGATGCTCCGTGTGCGTGCAGTGGCTGGCTTTCCCGCTGTGGTGCCCATCCGTATTAACGCAATTCCTCTCGCAGGGTTTCGTAAAACCTGACCGCTGCCTGTCGTTCGATCCAGGGTTTGTGTCCGCAGTGAGCAAGCAGGATGAAGGTGAAGTTTTTCAGAATGGCAGACAGCGGTTTCTTTACTCCTTCGGCCGGATGCGGATCGTAATCGCCGTGGATGGCAACCACCGGACATTTGATACCTTTTCCCAGTTCCAGAAGTTCCCCGCTTCTTCTCAACTGGGCGGCCTCCTTCCACACACTCTGGAAGATATCAGGGGCGAAGTCAACCGCGTCCGATTCGTGCTTCATCGGATCATAGGCATCGGCTTTTGAGAACAATGCTCCGAATCGCGCAAAGGCTTCGTTTCTGTTTCTTGTCGCGGGATTATCCATAATCTCATGGAGTGACTCAACCTCTGCTCTCTCCTCTTCACTGAGACGGCTCAATCTCGTCTCTTGAATTCCGGCGGCATACTTTTCCTCGAAGGGGCCACTTGCGATGAGTATCAGCTTCTTCACGAGTGACGGACAATTGGCGGTAACCATATAGCTTAGCCACGCTCCCCAGGAGAATCCAATCAAGAAGACGGGGAGGTCCGCTTTCTCTTGCAGAAGAGTTTGGAGTTCCTCAATTTGTCCCTTAACCGATATCGCCGTTTGAAGCGGCTCCAAAACGCCCCGACCGGACGCAAGCTCACGCGCCACCGGAGCCATCTCTCCGGCCGCACCTGGTCCTCCGTGAATAACCGCTACCTGAAACGGAGGCTTTCCGTAAGTTCGCAGGTTTTTCATGAGCGTTGTGTTTTGCTCAGACTACGCCAACCGGGTACGCCAGGTGTCCTGCGCGCCTGACAAATGAATATCTATTATCCAGACCTACACTTGAAAAGTCACATTGGATAGCGCGTGATAATAGTTACCCCACTCGGCTGTGAAGCGGAGGACCGAGTAATCTGGGTCAGTGACGCCCAAAGGATAATACTTCTCATCCCCCTCTGTCCACAAGCGTTCTTTGGACTCTGCGTCTTGAAGTACCTCCACCGTCCCAACCAGCATCAAACCCTTCCATTGGTCGAAGTCCACGAAGTAAACGCACGCCTTAGGGTCGCGCTGAAGCTGGGCAACTCTTTTCGATGAAGTATTGGTGCTGAACCAGAGCCTCTTCAAACCCTCGTTCTCCACTTTGATCATGGCTTTGATATTGGGATACCCGTCATCTCCGTTTGTCCCCAGCATGGCGATCTTGGCACTATTGACCAGTGCCAGCCCTTCTCCCTTACCTTCTTCTTTCTGCACGAGGTTACCCTCCTTATCTGGCATAAGCCCAGTTGGTTAAGAACAGTGTCAGGAGCATGGGGCTCCTGAACTGCTATTTTGCTCAATCCACACGCTCCGAATCAGCTTGTTGGTTAGCTTCTCTCAACTTGATCCCCAACCTCGCGCAGATCCGTCGCGCTGCCTTCTCAGGGCTGAGTTCCGTTATGTCGACCACAAGATTGCGCCTTGGTAATGGTGGCGTCTCAAGAGCACCTTGAGCTTCAAGCTCTCTGAGCTTTGCTACTGATGTGAGTTTACGATAGGCTGCGCGAGAGGGTTCGGTGAGACGTTTTTCCAGGATATCTGGATCGCATCTGAGCTCAACAAAAAAGACGTTCCCGCCACCATTCTCGACCGTCTCCACGGTCGCCGGGACAAAGTGGTCGGTGACCGTAGGTTCGAACGCAAAGGTGAATATGAGACCGGGCAGACCGGAACCCATCGCTTTTTCGAAGACGGATAGCCAAATCCACTCCCTGAGTTCCACGAAGGCTTGAGTCCCGAATTCGAATACTGATTCTACCAGATCCACGGTCAGATGGTTGTGAAACAGCCTGTAACCGGTAAGGCGAGACAATTCCCGGGCGACGGTAAGCTTACCGACTCCAGGCATTCCGTGGACGAAAATAAGATTCACCGTGGATATCCTCAATCCTATTTCGTTGCACGATCTGGAATAGTGTTGGGAGTATGGGGTCTCTCACCCACTATTTCAACTGACGATATTTTTCTTTACCCATGACGAAAGCCACTGCTGCGCAGGTTTAACTCTCTTCTTATCATGCTTCACTAGGCAGGTAGCAACCCAAGGTCTGCGCTCCTGGAAGTGAATCCACATGTCGTAGATACAGGCGTTGCAGGAGACGCAATCTGTACCGCTGCTTCCCCGACCTTCAAGCCAGCGATTCGGCAAATGCGGTTCGCTGATCAGCGGTCGACAAAGGGCGAAGAAGTCTGCCTTTCCCTGTCGTATTATCTCCTCCAGACGCCCAATATCTCTATTACCACCCACGAGGATCACCGGAACATCCGACTTCAGCTTCTCAGCATAACTCAGAAAATAGCTCTGCTTCTCCGGATTCTCGATGCGGGTGTGTGATTCTGGAGCGGGCACGGGACGAAAGCCAAGTTCTTCCTCTGGTCTGACCAGACAATCCCACATTCCACCGCTGATTTCGATGGCATCGACCCCCGCGTCTTCTATCGCGTGCGCCAAGGCGAGGAAAGCATCGATATCGGTACCTCCCTCCACATAGTCCGTGCAGTTCATCTTGACTATGATGGGAAAGTTTCCCACGATCCTCCTGGCACCGACGACGATCTCTCTTATAATCCGTGCCCTGTTCTCTGCCGAGCCGCCGTACTCATCTTTGCGACGATTCGTGTATGGGGAGAGGAATCTACTTAATTTCGCTCCATGCGCTGCATGAAGTTGTACTCCGTCAAACCCATCCTCTTTAACTCCGGCTATTGCTTCGATGAAGCAATCAACCATCGCTTGGATCCCATCTGTGGATAGGGGCTTGAGCCTCGTCATCCTGAAGGGTGAAGGAACATCGGAGGGACCTACACCCGGGTATTCCCCGCTGACCTGCGCCACAATCTTGCAGCGCGGTGCTGATGTATGAACCTTCTGCACAAGTCTGCTGAATCCTTCTATCTTCACATCCGAATAGGACATTTTCCGGTGAGCGGGTTTCAACTCATCCAGCATTCCTTCCGGCACCACCGAGAAATCCCCTGTGATGATCAGGCCAACGCCACCTGCTGCAACCTCTCTATAGAGGCTTTCCACCTGGTCATTCATTCTGCGTTGATACAAGATGGATGGATCCCAGGTTGCAGATCGGACCAAACGGTTTGGCAGCGTCAGAGAGCCGATCTTTCCTTCAGAAAAAACCTTGTAGTGACTCCTTTGCACTAGACCCTCCACAAGACATTAAGAAACTGGCACCTCCACTGGCTCATCCATTTTCTAATTGCGGCCTGGGATATTGTCAGGGACACGGGGCTCGGACCTACCAGCGATAGTCCTATTTGCATAGAACCAAGATTCAGTTGAACACCATCCCAAGGATGGCAAAAAGTAAAGCCAGGTTCATTGATATGATGTAGGAATAAAACCAGGGCCCCGGCTTTCCACCCTCCTGGGTGGTGATCTTGTGGTATTGGTGTATGTATTTCAACACCAGAATCCTGAAAAACAGCAGATTGATCTTAACGCCACGCTTTGACAGGAATGAGGATATAACAATTGAGGACACAATCCCCCAAAAAACACCCAGAATCGCCAAGACAAAGAAGAAGTTGCTCATTACTTTCTCCTCTTTTGTAGTGAAGGTGACGGGAGCACACGGCTCCCGACCCGCTACTGACTTTGAATTATGCAGGCTCCGTGGCAACTACGATTTCACCAGGGCAGGCCACGCAGATCGATGGGGCCTTCAGGCCAGAGCCTTGACCCTAATTCCACGACCATGGTAAGGCCCCCACAGGTGCGAATGCCATCGGGCTGAGTGAAGACAGTGGGACCATTGACCGTCTTCCACCCAAGCCTCTTATAGAAAACCTCCAGTCTTGAGTTGCATGTTAGCAGCGCGAAAGGAAGACCCAATCTCCTCTTGATAAAGGCTATAGATTTATCAAGGAGAGCACCGGCAATGCCGCGACCCCTGTACTCAGGAACTGTCACCACACCGCAGATTCCACCCACCTGAAGCAGTTCCCGACCAACCGAGATTGTGCGCTGCAGGATGCCGACCCGACCAACCAGTTTCCCGTCGATGATGCCCATAGTATACCAGTGGGCATCGGCGTAAACCAGGGAATCACGGCCGAATTCCTTGT
>CAYFQZ010000604.1:0-12857 GCA_964345305.1 uncultured Ignavibacteria bacterium
GTATTCCAGACTTTCAACCTTCTGGCCCGCGCCACGGCGGCGCACAATGTGGAGCTCCCGCTGGTGTACAACGGCACCGAGTCGGAGGTCAGGAAAAGGAAAGCTCGAGAGGCCTTGAAGATGGTGGACTTAGAGGAGCGAGCCACTCACAAGCCCAATGAGCTCTCCGGAGGTGAAAGGCAAAGAGTCGCCCTGGCCCGGGCCCTGGTCAACAATCCATCTCTGATTTTGGCGGATGAGCCCACCGGAAACCTAGATACCAAGACCGGGCACGAGATAATGAAGATATTCGAGAAGCTTCACCAGCAGGGAAACACACTTATCATAGTGACTCACGAGCAGGATATCGCCTCCTACGCTGATCGGGTAATCTACATCCGCGACGGAGCGATCGAGAAGGAGGAGAGAGCAAAGCCATAGTCTGTTGAGATATTTTTCACCGCTTATAGACAAAAGCGGTGCCCAACCCCAAGCCAAATGTGACATGCACTTTCTAGAAGGAATATTTATCGCCCTGGCCTCGCTGGTGGCAAACAAGCTGCGTTCGGTTCTCACCCTCATCGGCGTTATCATTGGTGTGATGACGGTGATCGCCGTGGTCTCCATAATCTCCGGAATGAACCGTTACGTGGAGGCAGAAATCAGCAGCATGGGTTCCACCACTTTTCTGATCAGAAAGTTCGGTATCATCACCTCGGATGAACAATGGCATGAGCAGAGGAAGAGGAAGAACCTCACCCTGGAAGACATGGAGGCGATAAGGGAGAACTGTCCTGACTGCTGGAAAGTGGGAGCTCAGGCTGTCACCTGGACCAAGGTGAAGTACAAGAACAAGCACCTTTCCAGGATGTCCATAGTGGGAGCTACGGCGAACATAACCGAGATCTCCAATCGCGACGTGTATGAGGGGAGAACCTTTTCCGAGTTCGAAGTGCAGCGCAACCGACGCGTATGCTTCGTCGGCTGGGAGATTAAAGAGAATCTCTTCCCCAATGAAGACCCCATGGGTAAGGACATCAAGGTCGGCAATCACTACTTCCGGATCATCGGCGTGGCAGCCAAGAAGGGCGCCTTTCTGGGAAACAACCAGGACGATTACGTGCTCATCCCCATCACCACCTACGAGAAGCTTTTTGCGCGCAGGATGTATCTTTCCCTTTTCGTCAAAGCCAGGGACTTCATGGCCATGCAGGATGCCATGGATCAGTGCCGAATAATCTTAAGGGCGCGCCGGGGAGTGGATTACCGTAAGGAGGATGACTTCTCCATCCTGACCTCGGAGAGCGTCATGGATTTCTTCCGTCAGTTCACCGGCATGGCCTTGATAGTGATGGGGGGAGTCGCCTCCATCTCGCTGGTGGTCGGCGGCATAGTGATAATGAACATAATGCTGGTCTCGGTCACCGAGAGAACCAGAGAGATAGGCATTCGAAAAGCGCTGGGAGCCAGAAGGAGAAACATTCTTTGGCAGTTCCTGGTGGAGGCGGTAACCCTGGCACTGGTGGGAGGCTTGGTCGGCATAATAATCGGCGCATTGATAGCCAAGCTGATCGCTGCAGCCAGCCCCTTGCCTGCATCGGTGGAGCTGTGGTCGGTCATACTGGCTCTGCTGGTGTCTTCCTCCGTGGGAATATTCTTTGGGATATTTCCGGCCATGAAGGCCGCCCGACTGAATCCCATTGAGGCCCTGAGGTACGAGTAGAGGTCGTGCTCTTCACCTAGTTTTCTGACGTAGCGAGACGCCATGATAAACATCTTTGAAATAAGAGAGGCCATCTCTATGGCAATTGCGGCCATCAAGGCCCACAAGATGCGAGCCTTCCTGACCGTCTTGGGCGTCTTGATCGGGGTCACCACGGTCATTGCCATGGTCTCCATAATCACCGGCCTGAATAAGAGTATGGCTCAGCAAATCGAGTCCTTGGGTTCGAACGTTATCTACGTTACCCGGTTCGAGATCGGCATCCGGTTCGAGGGTCCCTCGGAGGAGGAGCGAAACCGTCCGGCCATAACGTTCGAGGATGCCATGGCGGTGCAGGAACTGTGTCCCTCGGTGGAAGCAGTTTCTCCGCAGAATTGGGGACCCGGGGCCAAGACCGTGAAGTACGAAGACAATAAGGTCAACTACTTCGAACTCATCGGAGTCATGCCGACATATGAGACGGTCAACAACAACTACGCCGAAGAGGGAAGATTCTTCACCGACAGCGACGTACATTACCGGGCCATGGTAGCGGTTCTAGGGCGGGACGTGGCGGATGCGCTCTTCCCCAACCTGGACCCGATCGGCAAGAAGATCAGCCTGGCAGGCCGGAACTTCGCCCCCAAGAGATTCACCGTCATCGGAGTCATGGAGACGAGACCTTCCATCCTGGGAGACAGCCAGAACAACTTCGTTCTTCTGCCTCACCCCACTTACAAGAAACTGTACCCGGAAGAGAAGGAACTTCTGCTGGTGGCGAAGCCGGCAACCCCGGAGGTCATAGAGCAGGCTATGGACGAGATCACCCAGGTGATGCGAATCCGGAGAGGACTGGCGGTGGACAAGCCCAACAACTTCGCGCTGGCCACGCAGGAAGACCTCATGGACATGTACCGGAACATCACCAAGGCGATCTACATGGTGATGGTGATAATCTCATCCATCGGGTTGTTGGTGGGAGGAGTGGGAGTGATGAACATAATGTTGGTGTCGGTAACAGAGAGAACCAGAGAGATAGGCATTCGGAAAGCCATCGGAGCAAGAAAGAAAGACATCCTGTGGCAGTTTCTTATCGAAGCCATGACCTTAAGCGGCAGCGGGGGGATCCTGGGTATAGTTATTGGTCTTCTCCTGGGGGAGTTTGTGGGTGCGGTCACTCCCTTAGCCGCCGGAGTGTCGCTGCCCTGGATAGTGTTGGGCTTCTCCTTCTCGGTTTCCGTGGGGCTTATCTTCGGCATATATCCCGCCTATCGTGCTGCCAAACTGGATCCCATCGTCTCGCTCAGATACGAATGAGAATGGGCTCTTCCTGCCGTCTCAGTCCATTGGAGGCCAGAGAGAGGAAAATGTGGAACCTGTGCGGCCGAGTTTTTTGTTGCGAAACCGGTGCCGGCGGACTATTCTTTTCCAGAGAAAAGGCGTATCAGAAATGGAACGGTCCAGAATTTTCAAGGCTGGTTTCGATAGGACGAGAATGAGGGTCTTCGCTTTCCTATGTCTTCTGTGCATGTGCCTGGCCGTCGTGCCCGCCTCGGTCCCGGGACAGACGGACTTCGGCTATCTGGATGAAAGACAGAGGGTTTTCTTCGTAGACCAGGCCGCCTTCCGAGAGGAGGTGGGGGAGAAATTCAGGCTGGAGGTATATTACAAGATATTCAGCAAAGCACTCACCTTTGTCAAGCAGGGGGACAGATTCAGAGCCTCCTACGAAGTGCAGCTCGTCGTATCCAACAAAGTCAACAAGCAGGTGACCGGCACCTCGATGGAGGAGAGTTACGTTGTAGACACCTACGGCGAGACCCGTTCACCCTCGGACTTTCTGGTGAACCAACTGCCCCTCTCGCTGTACTCCGGGAGATACAAACTGAGGATCAAGCTGGTTGACAATAACTCAGGTACGGAGTTCGAGTTGGAGCGGGACTTCGTCATCCCTTCCCGGATGAAGAAGAAGATCCTCTTTTCCGACATTGAGTTTATTCGCCAGGTCTCCGACGGCCCGGAAGAATCCAGATTCAACAAGAGGGGGAGCATGGTGATTCCCAGCGTATCCAGGAGTTATGGAGATGCAGATCCGGTGCTGATGTTCTATTACGAGATTTACGGAGAAACTGCGAAGGAAACCCCGTATGTCCTGATCTACCAGATCCGCCACCTGCACCAGGCCTTCTCTTACGAGGAAACGTCGACGGTGACGCTGAGCCCCGAGGTGTTTGCTGCCTTCGACAGCGTCTCGTTAGAGGACTTTCCCTCGGGAGATTATTCGCTGAAAGTGGCACTTCTGGAGAAGGGCCGGGAGAAGGCCAAGATCGAGCAGCCATTTCGGGTCGACTGGTCCTTTGTCAACCAGCTGAAGAACGAGTATCTTAAGGCCATCGAGCAACTGAAGTACGTTGCTTCCTCCGACGAGATGAAAGAGCTGAGAGAGGCGCCGGAGGAGGAACGCATGCAGAAGTGGCTGGAGTTCTGGAATTCAAAAGACCCCACCCCCGGCACGCCAGAGAACGAGCTGAGAGATGAGTACCACCGCAGGCTGAGATACGTAAACGAGAATTTCGCTCTGCCCACCAAGGAAGGCTGGGAGACGGATATGGGCATGATTTACATGATCTACGGGCATCCGGATGAGGTGGAGAAACATCCCTTCGACCGGGACCGAATAGCCTACCAGATATGGTATTACTACAAGAAAAACCTTGTGTTTCGCTTCGAGGATCGAGGCGACGGGGAGTATGAGCTTCAGCCGCCTTACGATGGCAAGTATCGCTACTATAGGGGAGGATACTAGCCCCACAGGTATTCCGTCAAGAAAGTTCCCTTGCCCATGTGAGCCTATCGTGAGAGTCATTCCATCTTGTTTCCAAAAAGAAGACGGGAGTTCGTTATGAACAGGAATCTACCGGCGCCGGTAAAGGCGGTTTTTCTGCTGTGTCTTTTCTTTGTGTGTTACGGCGGGCTCTGGGCCCAGGAGCCTCGCCAGTTCAGGATGGGTATGGACTACGCTTGCTTTCGTGATTTTCAGGACACCAGCAAGACCTATGTGGAGATATATTACTCCTTCAATCGAAAGGAACTTGAATTCGTTCCCCAGGAGCAGGGGTTGCTGGCCACTGTTCTGATGCAGTTGAGCATCCTGGACCAACAGGGCAACGAGATTGAAAGCCGGATGTGGAATACCATGTCCCGGGTCAGGAATGCCCAGGAGGCCCAGACCGTCGATTATATGATCATCGATCGCATCTCGGCTGAGGTGCCTCCGGGAAGCTACCAGATCAGCCTGAAAGCCACCGACGTCAATTCCATGTCGGAGGGCCAGGCGAGCGTCGACGCGGAAGTTCGGAGGTTCGAGGATGGCGACCTTCAGCTGAGCGACATTCAGCTTGCTTTCAGTATCGAGCCGGACACTGCGGTGGGTCGTTTCTGCAAGGCGGGCCAAAGAGTTTTGCCCAATCCCTCGCGGGTTTTCACCCACGAGGGCGGAATGGTTTACTTCTATGCCGAGCTATACAACCTGGTGGATGCTCCGGAGGCCAAGCCCGAATACGAATTGAAATTCGAGGTCTTGGACGTTGCAGGAGACAAGGTCAAGGACTTCGGCAAGCAGAGCAAAATCAAGCCCGGGGCCTCCGCCGTGGTGATGAGCGGAGTGAACATCTTCACGCTGGCCGGTGACGAATACGTCTTGGCACTGGAAGCCAAGGACAGGGAGACCGGAAAAAAGGCCCGTGCGACCAAGAGTTTCATAGTCATCAGAGAGCCGACCGAAGAGGAGCTCGCCGCCGAAGAGACCAAGAGGTTCAAAACTGACGTCACCTACATCGCCACATCTGCGGAGCTTAAGATGTTTGAGGACCTCAACTTCGTGGGAAAGCGGAACTTCATAGAAGACTTCTGGAGAAAAAGGGACCCCGATCCGGAGACGGAAGAGAATGAGTTCAGGATCGAGCACTACCGACGCATCGGCGTGGCCAATGCCAGATTCTCTCGCACCCGGGAGTCCGGCGACGGTTGGAATAGCGACATGGGCCGGGTCTACATTACTTATGGTGAGCCCAGCGAGATAGAAAGACACCCTTCGGTCCGAGGATCACCGCCCTGGGAACGTTGGGAGTATCACAACCTGGAGGGAGGAGTAATTTTCATCTTTGTGGATGAGGACGGTTATGGAGTTTACAGGCTGGTTCACTCGGACAAGAAAGGGGAGGTCTCTGACCCCGGCTGGCAGGATCTGATATCGGAGGAACTTGACTGAACAGATGAACTGCGGGCGTAATCGTCCGCTGTCAGGGGATCTTTTCTCGCAGCATTTCCGTCTTATCCTCAGGTTGGTTTATCCCTCTTTTGTTTCCCTATTATGCTTATAGTGGATCTACAGGCGTGTGATGAGATCGTGGCTGGCGATAAGACCTTTCTGCGCGAGCTTCTGCATCCGGACAAGGCTCAGCTTCAGATTCGCTACAGCTTGGCCCACGCATTGGTGAAACCTGCCCAAAGCTCTCTGCCCCATAAGCTCAAGACAACCGAAGTTTACTACATCCTGGAGGGGAAAGGCATGATGCACGTGGACGACGAGTCGGCAGAGGTTCGCACCGGGCAGGCTATCTACATTCCTCCCGATTCCATTCAGTGCATCGAGAATACCGGCGAGTCTGACCTCAAGTTCCTCTGCATAGTAGACCCCGCCTGGCGCTCTGAGGATGAAGAGGTTTCTTGAGTAGAACCTCGAATCTCAGAGAGACTTCCCCACCGAGTTTGTTCTTGCCTTTTCTTGCGCAAGCTAATATATTCTGCTCGATCTGCGGCGCTTTCGTTCCAGGAATCGCAAGTTGCCACGGAGGCTGACGTTCAGGTGATCACTACTTCGAATTTGACCAAGGTTTTCCAGGACAAGAAGCGGGGCGAAATCCGCGCCGTGGACTCGGTAAACATCGAGTGCAAGCCTGGACGGGTCTACGGCCTTCTGGGGCTCAACGGCGCTGGAAAGACCACCTTGATGCGGCTTCTGTCCACCTCGCTCAAACCCACGTCCGGGACCGCAAAGGTGGCGGGTCACGATATCCTGGCCGACCCGGAGGGAGTCAAAGCAAAGATCGGATTTCTCTCCAGCGATACCGGCCTTTATCACAGGCTGACCGCGGAAGAGACCGTGAGCTACTTCGGCAAACTGAACGGCATGGAACGGGAGCAGCTTAGGAAGCGGGTGGACGATATATTCGGCAGATTCGGAATGGACGAATTCCGAACAAGGCGTGTGGACAAGCTCTCCACTGGAATGAAACAGAAAGTCTCCATCGCCCGCACCTTCGTCAATGATCCGGAGGTTCTCATCCTGGACGAGCCGACCATCGGTCTGGATGTGGTCACTTCCCGTGACATAATCCGGTTCATAAAGGAGTCCAAACAGGCGGATAAGTGTATACTCTTTTCCACACATGTGATGTGGGAAGCGCAGAAACTGTGCGATGATATAGCCATCATCCACAGAGGGAAGATACTGGAGGTGGGCACTTTGGAACAGCTTCGGGCGAAAACCGGCCTGGATGATCTGGACGATATCTTTGTGAAAACAGTCGGAGAATAGGCCTTGTGAACTTAAGAAAGGTCAAAATAGTCTACTTCAAGGAGATGCTGGAGACGCTCAGAGACAGGCGTACTCTTATCTCCACCATTCTAGTTCCCATCATCCTGTTCCCGGTCCTTATGTTCGGTATGAGCGCGGTGGTGGTGACCATGATGAGGAAAACGGAGGCAGAGGCGACCAAGATCGCCGTCGTGGGGGAGGAGTTTGCCGTCTCTTTTCTCTCCACGCTTCTGGAGGGAGACGATTTTCAGAAGGTGGACGCGGAGGATTTCGAATCGGCTCTAAAGGAGAAAGAAATACATGCGGCCTTGAAGTTCCCTTCGGATTTCGAGCAAAAACTCACTTCCGGGCAGAGCAGCCAGGCCACCATCTACTATGACGGCGCCGAGATCAGGTCCAGCATTGCGGAGGGCAAGCTGAGAGGCAAGTTAAAGGAGTACCGAGATAGCTTGGTCGCAGAGAGGCTTCGTGATCGAGATGTGGAAGAATCGGTTCTGCATCCCATAGACATAATAGCGGAGAATCTCGCTTCCAAAGAGAAGATGGGCGGGTTCATGCTGGGGATGTTTCTGCCCTACATGGTGGTTATCCTGGCCATGGTCGGCGCGATGTATCCGGCCATCGACCTTACCGCCGGAGAGAAGGAGCGGGGAACGCTGGAAACCATACTGGTGACGCCGGTATCCCGTCTGGACATCGCCACCGGCAAGTTCCTCACCGTTATGACCGCGTCGGTGATAACCATAATCCTGGCCACGGCCAGCATGAGCGTTACCCTGAGCGCCGGATTGGGACATATGGGAGAGTTCGCATCGGAGCAGATGTCGTTTTCGGTCAAGCCTCTGGCCGTCATCTTGCTTCTGCTCTTGATGCTTCCCTTGGCCGCCATGTTCAGCTCGGCTCTTCTTTCAGTGGCCCTGTTTGCAAAAAGCTACAAGGAGGCGCAAAGTTACGTCTCTCCACTGATGTTTGTGGTAATACTTCCTGCCATGGTTTCCTTCATTCCGGGCATCGAACTCAACTGGGCATTGGCTTTCGTTCCCATAGTCAATGTGTCCCTGGCCATTCGAGAGGTGCTTCTGGGAACCTTCCACTGGGAACAGATCATACTGATCTTTGTGTCCGCTATCGTCTATGCCTCCTTCTCTATCTTCGTGACCAAAAGGCTCTTTGAGAAAGAGGGCGTTCTGTTCCGAACCTGAACCGCGCGAACACAAGACGGCCGAGTAGACTATCCTGTCCTTTCCTGATCCCTGGGCGTCTCCTTTTCTCCAACGGAGAAATTTCTTGCGACTTACTCGGTTTCTTCGTAAAATGCCGCCTGAGTCTGAGGGCGGCGTTGGTGCCTCGATCGTGCGACAATCGAGATCGTGAAGGATACGCACGACTGGCTGGAGGAATCGGAAGGTGGACAAAAAGCATGCGGTGATAGTAGGGGCGGGCCCGGCGGGAATAGCGGCGGCAATTCAACTTCTGCGATACGACATCAAACCCCTCCTTCTGGAACAGGGGGAAGTGGGCGGCCTTCTTAGGAATGCCAACTGGGTGGAGAACTATCCGGGATTTCCGGATGGAATCGCCGGACCGCACCTGGTGCAGCTGTTTGGAAGACAACTGGAAAACGCCGGCGTGTCGGTCACCCTCGAAAGCGTGCTCCAGGTAGAACACACCGGCGAGGAGTTCTTTTTCAAGACTAACCGGAGGACGCTGGCATCAGAGGTCGCGGTGATCGCCACCGGTACCAGGCCGAAGAGGATTTCGGGCATGGCGATCGAAGGGGACGTTACAGATCGCATATTCTACGAGGTCTATCCGATTCTGTCAATCGAAGGCAAGAGGGTGACGATCGTAGGAGCCGGGGACGCGGCCTTTGACTATGCCCTAAGCCTCTCCGGGAGGAACGAGGTCCTGGTATTAACTAGAAGCGAGCAGGTCAGGTGTATTCCGGTTCTCCGGGAAAGGTGCAAGACGCGCGAGCACGTTCGCATCTGCTCAGGAGTAAGCGTGCAAAAGATCAAGGCAGGGCAGCATAACGCCGTGTTGGTTTGCATTCGCAATGACGGCGGCGAGGAGGCCGAAGTCGTCGCCGATTACGTTGTGTTCGCCGGGGGAAGAGCACCCTGTCTCGGTTTCCTCGGAGATGCTCTGATGAGAAATCGGGACACCCTGATTAAGACGAAGAGGCTGTATCTGGTGGGAGACGTCAAGAACGGACTTTATCGGCAGACGGGAATCTGCGTGGGGGATGGTATCAGAGCGGCCATGGAGATATTTCGGAACGTAGGGAGAGAGAAAACATGAGAATAGTTGCAAAGACGGGACGAGAAGACTTTGCGATGGTTTATATCGCAGAGATGGAGAAGGGAAGAGTACTGGAATTCGTCGAATCAATCCAGCCCCCGCTTCCCCGGGAGGAGAAATGGGTTCTGATCGTATCGACCTCGTATGGCTGTCCGGTGGGCTGTCGCTTCTGTGATGCCGGAAGTTACTACCAGGGAAAACTGTCCAAGGAGGACATATTTTCGCAGATAGACTATCTGGTAACAGGTCGCTTTCCGGACAGAGTCGTTCCCGTTCCCAAGTTCAAGATTCAGTTTGCCAGAATGGGGGAGCCGTCTTTCAACAAGGACGTTCTGGACGTGCTTCGGCAACTGCCCAGGTCGTATCACGCTCCCGGACTTTTGCCGACCATCTCCACCATTGCCCCCGTGGGGACGGATGAGTTCTTCCGGGAGTTGTTGGAAATAAAGAGGGGGCTCTACGGGGGCAGGTTTCAACTTCAATTCTCCATCCACACCACCGACGAGGGAAAAAGGGATTGGCTTATACCAATGACGAAATGGGATTTCGAAACGATTGCTGATTACGGCAGGGCGTTCGTCACCAGGGGTGAGAGAAAGATCACGCTCAACTTCGCTCTGGCTGAGGATATGCCCATAAGCCCGGAGGTACTGCTGCGCAGTTTTGACCCGGGCAGGTTTCTGATCAAGATAACCCCGGTCAATCCCACCTACCGGGCAAGCGAAAACAGGATATGCTCCCACATCCTGCCGGATCACGAGAGTTACGATGCCATAGACGCGTTGAGAGAGGCGGGCTACGAAGTCATCTTGAGCATAGGCGAACTTGCAGAAAACGATATAGGCAGTAATTGCGGCCAGCATGTGGTGAACTACCTGGGGAAAAACGCGCGAATAAAGGGTGGATACACCTATGCTCTGCAGTCGGTGGATCAAAGCGTTTCCGGACAACTGGAGGCGCGCGGGGGAACGGCGCTTCAAGGAGATTAGGCTGAGGTCGCACTGCTGCCGGATTGGAAGCAGCTGGCGATAGTGGGTAGGAATCGAGCTGACCGTATGGACGGAGAAGCTGCAGGGACGTCAGGAATATACGATTGTCCCGAGTATTACGAAATAGCTTTCTCGTTTCGAGACACCCCGGCCGAAGTGGATGTGTTTGAAGAGTGCTTCAAACGCTTCTCGCATATTCCGGTCAAGTCCGTGCTGGAATTGGCCTGTGGCAACAGCCCGCACATGGAGGAATTGGTGAAGAGGGGCTACCAATATAGTGGGCTTGATCTCAGCAGAGCTATGCTCGCCTATAGCCGAGAGAAGGCCAGGCGAATCTGTGCTCAGGTGAACATAGTTCATGCGAACATGAACGACTTCTCTCTGGGGAAAACCTCTGATTTTGCCTACATCCTCTTGGGCTCTTTGTCCGTCAGGAACACCTCCGAATTGACCAGGCATTTCGACTGCGTGGCCGGGGCTTTGAAGAGGGGCGGTCTTTACTTGCTCGATTGGTGCGTCCAGTTCGATCCGCCGTGGGGCACCGAAGGCGGAACGTCCTGGGAGATGGAGCGTGCCGGGGTCAAGGTCAAGACCACAGTCTCGTGGAAGTTGATAAATCGGGTCGACCAAACCTTTGAAGAGATCATCACCGTGGAGGCAGACGACCACGGGAAAAGGCTCAAGCTAGTAGACAAGGATCTCAAAAGGGCCATTTTCCCTCAAGAGTTCCTACTCTTCATATCCGGTCGCAGCGATTTTAAGTTCGTAGGTTGGTGGAACAACTGGGATCTTGGCCGGCCGCTGGAAAGGGCTGATAAGATCGATAGGCCCATTGTGCTCTTGCGGAGGATATGAGCCGTAGGGGAGGAGTCCTTCTTCTGCCAAATGAGCGAAAAAAGATCGTCAAGAATTCCACGAAACGTTCTGGTACTCGGGCTGGTTAGCTTTCTGACCGATGCCTCCTCGGACATGATCTATCCCGTGCTGCCCCTCTTCTTGTCGGAGGTCTTAGGCTCGAGTATGCTCTTCATCGGCCTTATCGAAGGCGTGGCGGAGAGCACCGCCAGCACCCTGAAACTTCTCTCGGGGTGGCTTTCGGACAGGTTGGGCAAGAGAAAGTTACTGGTGGGAGTCGGGTACGGCCTGGCCTCTGTGGCAAAGCCGATGCTCAGCCTGGTGACTGCCGGATGGCAGGTGCTGGTACTCAGATTCGCCGACCGCCTGGGAAAGGGAATCAGAACCTCGCCCCGGGACGCCCTGATAGCCGATTCCGCGTCCCCTGAGCGCAGGGGACTATCCTACGGTTTCCATCGAGCAATGGATTCTGCCGGAGCGGTGGTGGGCCCGCTCTTGGCCTTTCTGGTCCTTCCCCTGGTGAAGGGCGACTATCGCGCCCTCTTTCTGGTGGCATCCGTACCGGCGCTCTTGGCCGTAGCAGTCCTGATAGCTTTCGTGAGGGAAAAGGAGAAGGTCAGACAAAAGCCAACGGCCAAGGCCAAACCCGACCACTCGAGTTTTGACAGAAAGTTCAAGCTCTTCATCGCCGGAGTTGCCATCTTCACGCTGGGCAACTCCAGCGACGCTTTCCTATTCCTGAGGGCCCGAGAACTGAACGTGGAGCTGGTACATATCCCGTTGCTCTGGTTGATCCTGCACCTGGTGTACAGCCTGGTCTCCGGGCCGGCTGGAGCGATTTCCGACAGGCTTGGCAGAAAGAACCTGGTCGTCTCCGGGCTACTGGTCTATGCCCTGGTGTACCTGGGCTTCGGCTTAGCGGGTCGACCATCTCATGCCTGGTTTCTGTTTGCCATTTACGGTCTGTATTACGGACTTGCCAACGGCAGCATGAGGGCTTACGTGGCGGATCTGGTGGGGGAACGAAAAAGGGGGCTGGCCTTCGGCCTCTTTCACGGTGCGGTTGGGATGACGGCGCTTCCTGCCAGTCTGCTTTTCGGGTGGCTGTGGCAGCTGGCCGGAGCACCGGTGGCCTTCACATTCGGAGCAGGGCTGGCCCTTTTGGCCGCAGTGACCTTCAAGATTGCGCTATAACTCCAACAGGGAAAAGGTCTTGGACCACCTCTGCGGTCTTTCCACCTCGGGCTGGATGAAGGGCCCAGGGCCGGCTCTCTTAATCGGAGAGAGGAGTACACTTCTTGTCTATTCTTCCGATATAGGAATTGAGAACAGACTCCGGTGGGCGTGCGGAGGAACGGAATTTTCGTCGATTCCCTAAGATTTTCCTTGACAAAGAGGTTCAGAAGGGTTATTTGTAATATAGGAAATAGCG
>CAYFQZ010000605.1:0-1761 GCA_964345305.1 uncultured Ignavibacteria bacterium
GAACTTCTCCTCCGAGGCGTGAGGGTCATGACAGAAAAAACACTTGCCTTCCTTGACCGGAGAATGAACGATCCCCTCTAGATATATCTCCTCCAGATCCTGATGACAGTCATAACAGAGAGCGGAGCCGCTCTTCTTGAGGACTAGCTTCTGAGCAAAACCGTGGCTCTCGTGACACTCTCTGCAGTTCTTCTTCTTAACCGGCTGATGCACATATTTCTTGTCAAAGTCCTTCTTGGTCTCCTTATGACAGTCATAGCACTCCTTGCTCTTTGAGGAAACCCGTGGAGACAAGATCAGGACGCCTAACAGGGCCAAGTAGGCAAAGATGATAACGAGAACGAAAGATCTTCTGATCCGCATATTCCCTTAATCGGTTCTCTCAGGTTCTTCTTCAACTTTCCTGAACTTGTCGTCGATCTTGAAGTCCAGGAGCTTGAATCCCAGCATCGACTGCCGGGAGAAATGGGGTGCCTGTGTCTTTTGAAATGCCCAGACCTCCTCCAGTTTCTCTTTCCCCCGGTACACAACCAGCTTGACCGCAGGGTTTTTCAGACTATCCGAGCGGGAAGTCACCTTGCCGGTGGATGAATTTATGGCGAAATCCGGGACAAAATCGACGACCTTGGCGTAATACTCCGCGTCTGAAAGCTGAAACTTCTCTCCCATCTTCACCCGAAACTCCGCATAGTAACCTGCAAAGACTCGATGTGTCACTGCTATGGTCAATTCTTGAACAGGAGACTTGCAGGCGAAAATGGCCAGGATCAATGCGGCCAAGGCCAGCACGTAAGATGATCTCATTCTCTGAATCATACAACGTTTGTGATCTCGCGCGACCAGCAAATGTCATCTCCGGTCAATTGAAGCGACTGTCTTAAATACTACGGCAGACAGGTTGTTCTGCCAGCCGATTCGCAAAAATTCTTTCCCAAAACCTCCGTTCACAAATATAGACGCGGTCGCCCCGGCATGTCAACGGTTCCTTTACCATCCCGGGGACCTCATTGCAGTGTCAAAAACGTCTGTTGTTCCCTCTTCCACAAGTGGAGCAATCGCTACGGCCAGCTGTCAGGCACCGCTGCACTGAAACTGGGCGTGCTTGATCACCCCCCTGCTCTTTTACGCATCTGGTGGCTGCCCGGAAGAGCGGAGGAGCTAACGTCTCCGTGTCAGCAGCTCGAGGGCAAAACGATAAAGACGGAAACTCAAGCGGCGTGACCTTGACGTCCTCCAGCAGAGCTTTCCAAACCAATCGATGCTTCACCCGGGTTCCATCCCGATCCAGGGGAGTTGCTTTGACCTACAGCCTTGTCGTAGTCCCCAAAGAAGATGTCGCTATTTCGAGTCATAACTCCGTCCCCGCCTGAACCGGCGGTACCTGGCAAATTGAAAAAGGGGCACCAGAATTCGGTGCCCCTTTCCCAAAAAAACCATTGACTGCATTAGCCCTGTACGTGGCACTGTTTACACAAATCCCTAACCTCGGCGCCGTCGTCGCCCTCTTCATCCACCGTCCCAGTACCCTTCATGAAGATCAGACCAAAGGCGTTCTGGTTGCCATGTCCCTTATGACAGGAGAAACACGAAGGTGTATGGTCGGTGACTGCGGCAGTGGAGTCCGGGCTCCAGTCCTCGGTGGCAGTCATCACCTTAACGTGGTTGGTCAAGGCGCCAAACACCGCAGCGCTGGAGTGATTACCTCCGACCCCGCCAATGTCAGCATCGGCGGTGGGGTGGCGCAGCCACTCAGTCCCACCT
>CAYFQZ010000606.1:0-3238 GCA_964345305.1 uncultured Ignavibacteria bacterium
GACGAATCCGCAGGTGGTGCGCACCGCAGAAATGACCGACCTGGTCGCGATCTGCTTTGTCCGCGGCAAAAGACCTGATCAGGAAACCATCAAAATGGCTGAATCCAAGAAAATTCCTCTATTGACAACACCATTGCCAATGTTTGAATCATGTGGTCGGTTATATCAGAGGGGACTTGCTGGTTGTTCTGAATATAAGAGATAACATTTAATAGGGATACTTCCAAGTGTCTGCAAACGGTAGAATCGGCAAAATTCAGGAGTTGGTATATGAGATCCGCGTCGGTGACGTGATGAAGCGCAATGTTATTACGGTCAGCCCACAAACCCAAATGAGCCAGTTGAGAGAGATTCTTCGTGACAAGCGTGTCTCCGGAACGCCGGTTGTAGAGAGCGACAAGCTGGTTGGGATCATCAGTATCGAGGATTTCATCAAGTGGCTGGCGGATCGGGAGCCGGATTGCCCGATCAGCGAGAAGATGAGCAAAAATGTTCAGACCCTTTACGCTGACGAACCACTGACCCAAGCCGTCAATAAGTTCGATCAGTATGGTTTTGGCCGTTTTGCCGTTATAGACCGCCAGGACGAGCAGCTCGTTGGTATTATCACGAAAGGAGCCATTGTGGAGGGCCTGCTTAGGAAGCTGGAGATCGACCATTACAAAGAAGAAGAGGTCTACCGCCATCGTATAAAGCATTTCTTTGAGGACATTCTTGCCGACAAAGTGACGCTCTTCTTTCAATATGATGTGTTGGGTCAAGACTTCACTCGTGCGGGTGAAGGCGCCAGCCGACTGAAATTGACACTGCGACGGCTGGGTCTCGCTCCTCAAGTTGTTCGCCGGGTGGCTATCG
This sequence comes from uncultured Ignavibacteria bacterium, assembly GCA_964345305.1. Taxonomy (GTDB): domain Bacteria; phylum Zixibacteria; class MSB-5A5; order MSB-5A5; family SM1-73; genus SM23-73-3. The sequence continues at coordinate 856 of CAYFQZ010000606.1, forward strand.
CAACGTACGAGGCGGAGATGAATCTCATCATCTACACTGAGGGCGGCAAGATTCGCGTTCGCGTCGAGCCCCACGAAATCTTTGTGAGAGTGGACGATTCGGGCCCCGGTATCCCAGATGTCGAGAAGGCCCTGGAGCCGGGCTATTCAACCGCCCCGGAGTGGGTCCGGGAGTTGGGCTTTGGAGCCGGGATGGGCCTTAATAATATCCGCAAGTGTGCCAGCAAGATGGGCTTACGATCCACAATGGGCAAAGGCACTCAGTTAAGTATACATATCTCTATTGAAGATGGAGCCAAGAGTGAAGCTAACTGAATTAATCCAAAAGCTAAATCTGACTGTCAGATCAACAAAAGGGAATTTGGAACGCGAGGTTACAGGTGGATATGCCAGTGATCTTCTGAGTGATGTTCTCGCCCATAGCAACGAAGGGGACATTTGGATCACCCTTCAGATTCATCAGAATATCGTGGCAGTGGCTAGTATGAAGAATCTGGCTGGTATCATCCTGGTCAACGGTCGAGAACCGGAGCAGGAGACTGTCAAGAAAGCAGAAGCAGAAGATATTGTAATTATGGTAAGCGACCTGCCAACCTTTGAACTTATCGGCAGGCTATACGGCCTTGGAGTGACTGGAATGTAATGATGAGGAAGGTAAGAGCCGATCTGCATTTGCATACTTGCCTTTCACCATGTGCAGATACTCAGATGCAGGCCACGGCCATAGTTGAACAGGCCAAGAAAGTGGGTTTGGATGTGATTGCCATATGTGATCATAATTCGGCAGAGAATGTTACAGCGGTAATCAAAGCCGGGCAAAGAGAATCCCTGCCGGTAATTCCGGGAATTGAGATAACCTCGTCCGAGGAAGTTCATATCCTGGGATTGTTCAAGACCGAACAGGACCTGATGGTTGTTCAGGAAGTAGTGTACGAAAACCTGCCCGGTGAAAATTGTGAGGAAGCTTTCGGCCCTCAGACAATAGTTGACGAATGGGACAACACAGTGGGGACAAACCACAAACTGCTGATTGGGGCCACGAATTTGACTCTGGAGAAAGTGGTAGAGATTATTCACCAGTGGTCGGGATTGGCAATCGCCTCCCATGTTGACCGCGAGCGGTTCAGCCTGATCGGTCAATTAGGTTTTATTCCGAAGGGACTGAAGCTGGACGCTCTTGAAGTATCGACACCCTGCGCAGCTACAAAAGAATACAGCTTTCCGGTGGTCTCATCCTCCGACGCCCATTTTCTGGACGATATTGGAAAGAACTACACTGACTTTTTAATGGAAGACGTATCGGTCGATGAGATCGAAAAAGCCTTGCGAAGTGAGATGGGAAGAAAAATCGTTGCTAATTGAATGGAAGATCTGTCGCTACATATTCTGGACATTGCAGAAAATTCGATTTCCGGCTCTGCAAAGAGAATAGAAATCAGAATCGATGAAGATCGGACTGAAGACTTACTGACTATCGAGATTAGGGACGACGGCAAAGGTATGGATGAGCAGACTCTCCAAAAAGCGCTTGATCCTTTCTTCACGACAAGGACGACACGTAGGGTTGGTCTGGGGCTGCCGCTGCTGGCCCAGGCCGCCCGTGAGAGCGACGGCAGGATCGAGCTGGATTCCAAACCCGGCCGGGGAACGACGGTCAGGGCGACGTTTACCTACAGCCATGTGGACCGAAAGCCACTGGGAGATATAGATGAGACAATATGCACGCTTGTTGCAGGTCATCCTGAAATAGACATTTTGTACGAACACAAGAGAAACGGCTCCATTTATCATTTTGATACAAGAGAGACAAATAGAAAATGATTACTTTGACAATTGACAACAAGAAGATAGAAGTCGAAGAAGGTTCAACCGTCCTGCAGGCGGCAGAACAACTCGGCATCAAGATTCCCACACTTTGCCACCACAGGTCGCTCAAACCCTATGGCTCATGCCGTGTCTGCCTGGTCGAATTCGAACGCCCCCAGGATTCAATCATTCAGGCCTCCTGTGTCTACCCGGCCCAGGAGGGTTTGGTTGTTCACACTGATACTGAAAGAGTGTTGAAGACACGCCGGATGATGCTCGAATTATTGCTGGCTCGCTGTCCTGACTCACCGCGCATCAAGGATATGGCTAAAGAGTACGGCATCGAGGAAAGTCGCTTCCCCAAGAAGGATGACAACTGTATCCTCTGCGGTCTTTGCACAAGAGTGTGTGAAGAGCGGATGGAGGTCGGTGCCGTAAGCTTTGCAGGCCGCGGTTCGCAGCGGAAGGTGGGTGTTCCCTATGACAAGCACTCGCCCATCTGCATGGCTTGTGGGGCGTGCCGGGTAGTCTGCCCGACAGATAAAGTGGACCTGTCTGAGGTAACGCTAAAGAAGCCC
>CAYFQZ010000607.1:0-6651 GCA_964345305.1 uncultured Ignavibacteria bacterium
GATTACCAATCCGTTTAATCCGTCACATCCGCTGACAGATATTCTCGTTACTCCGGCAGTTTATCGATAACCACCTCGCACGGAGCCTTTCGCAGCAGGGTATCGGTTGTCTTTCCCCAGCCAGTCTGGGTGCCCCGCCAGCTGGGGCGCATTCCCAGGACTATAACATCTACGTCATTATCCTTGGCGACTTTGACTACTCCTTCACCTGCCTCTCTGGCCCTTTCCAGCCGGAGAATGGGCTTCAGATTATGCAATTCCACGATTTCCTTTCCCCTCTGTAGGGCCTGGTTGGCCTGTTCTTCCGCTTCCGGTATGGGCGCGTCCAGGGGCAAGGTTCTGGGTATCTCCAACACGTAGGTCAGGACTATTTCGGCCTCCTGCTTTTCTCCCAGCCGGCAGGCCAGCTCGATTCCTTTCTCCGAATAGGGCACGCCGGAGGTGGGGACGAGAATCCGCTTGAACGCTCCGACGGCATGCCGCGCTTTTGCCACTGCAGGCTGAATCTGCTTGGGCGGATGCAGCATCCACCACAACAGGGCGCCCATGGAGATGGTGAAGAGCGCGGCTAGTACCACTCCTAAGAAGCTTAAGTGCGGCTGCATTTTCGCTTTTCCTTGATATACTTAACTACAAAGCTCAGTCGATAAAGTCCCAAAGCCAAAAATCCTCCCCCCACGAGAAGGGTCATCATGGTGATGTTCTGAGCAACCGATCGAACCAAGATTATGGCTCCCAGAATGACCATGAGCGCGCTGGTGACGATCTGGTAGTAATCGCTCTTGCACAACTTCTCGGGCATGGGGGCATCGGATCGGCCAATTCTAAAAAAACTCATTTCAGCTCCACCCTCTTCTTTTCCCTCTCGGCCAAGGCTATCTTATATTCCTCCAGTAAATCGAATTCCTCTGCAGAACTCAACACGTCCATCTGCTGCTGCTCCCAATTGTGGTCGATGCTCCTGAAGATGGGCAGGCCTCGCGACTTTCGATACCAGGCGTAGTATCCGAAGCACAACAGAACCCACGCAGGTCCGGCGATTCGACCGATGTCGTGAGTCAAAACCACCATGAACAGAATGGTGCTCACGCCCAGTGTTCCTATCACCCCCAAGACGGGGAAGAGGACATGTCTCCCCTTGTATTTCAGTTTAATGTTCAGAGGCATCTTGTAGGGCCGCGGTGTCCAGGGTTCGGAGAAACGCAGTTTAATCAGTGCTACAAATACCATGGTGTATCCCAGGGTGGCACCGAAGGCGTACATGTTTGCCAGCGTATCCATGGCTGAGGGCGTCAGGAATGACAGGATGGTCTCGAAGACCCCTATTCCGGAGAACACCAGGATGGTGCGGATAGGGGTCTTGTATTTGGGGTGAACCGCGTCGAACCAGGGGCTGATGATTCCGAACTTGCTGAGATAGTACGTGAGCCTGGACGACCCCACTATTCCGGTGTTGGCAGAGATGAATAGTATCAGTGCTCCGAGCGCAGCAGCGAAAGGCCCTGCGATCAGGCCTACGAACGGTATCGCCTCAGCCAGGACCGCCACCGGATTGTCAATATTTGCAGCGAACTCCTGCCAGGGCAAGATGCCCAGACCCAGCGTGGAAAAAGCCACCGCGAAGATGAACACCGTGAAAATGAGAGTAATGGACGTGCGAGGTATGACGGTGGCCGGAAGCCGGGTCTCCTGGGCCACCTCCGAAATGGACTCCAGTCCCACAAAGGATATTATGGCTATGGATGAGCCATACATGAAGTTGTGGAGGGAAGGGAATTGAGTATTCCACTGCTCGGCCAGAAGCTCGGGCCTCCAGGCAAAAAGGAAGGCCAAAATCACCAGCGCCGACTCGGTAGCGATCACAACTGCGCCGATCACTTCGTTAACAAATGAGGATTCGCGTATTCCACGAATATTGAGCCAGATCAAGAATCCTATGAGCAGGAGAGTCTCAATGCACCACACTGGATTGACATTATGGAAAGGCCCGATGGTGGTGACGAAGCTGGCTATGTCCCGGCCTATGACGTAAGGCATAAAGAAGTTGAGATATCCGGCGGAGGCAGTAGCAAAAAGAGCTATATCGATGGTATAATCCAGAAGCAGGGCTGATCCGGCGACAAATCCCCAGAAGTCACCCAATCCTCGAAGCGTGAAATACGACCCGCCCCCGGCCACCGGATATGCCGATGCCAGCTCGGTGTAGGCCAGACCTATCATTATGTAGACGATTCCGGCCAGAGCGAATACCAGACTGGTGGCTCCTTGTGCGTAAGCCATCACCAGTCCCAGGGCCACGTAGGTGTCCGCTCCCACGTCGGCAAAGCCCCACATGTAGGAGCCCCAGACCGAAACGTCCCGTCTTAATTCGGATTTGCCCTGCCCAGGGGCGGTCGTCCGTGCTTTAGCCATCAGCGGTGCTTAGGGTTTCTCCTGTCTGAGCCACCGAGGTTGAATCTGCAAAGCGGGAAAAGCTCGTTTCGGCTCATCTCAGCTCCACTCTATTCTTGTCCTTTTCAGCTAGAGCCAGCTTGTATTGCTCCAATAAATCGAATTCCTCTGCCGAGGTCAAGACATTTATCTGCTCCGCCTCCCAGTCATGCTCGGCACTTCTGAAGACGGGCAGCTTTCTGCGTCTCCTGTGCCAGGCGTAATAGAAAAAGCAGACGACAATCCAGGCAGGTCCGGCGATTCGTCCGATGCTGTGCGTCCAGACGACCTCAAAGAGGATTGCAGCCACTCCCAGCATGCCGATTATCCCGATTATGGGCAGACTGACTTTCCTATGTTTGTATCTGAATCTCACGTTCAAGGGCACCCTGTAAGGGCGGGGCGAGCAAGGATCACTGAACCTCAGCTTGATCAGGGCGATGAAAACCATGGTGTAGCCTAAAGTAGCCCCGAAGGCGTACATGTTGCCAAGTGTGTGCATGGCCGACGGGGTGAGGAAGGAGAGGATGGTTTCAATCACCCCGATTAAGGAAAAGATCAAGATGGTGCGGACCGGTGTTCGGTACCTGGAATGCACCTTGTTGAACCAGGAACTGATGATCTTAAACTGGCTCAACGAGTAGGTCAACCTTGACGCCCCCATGACACCGGTATTGGCGGAGATAAACAGAATCAAGGCTCCCAAGGCGGCGGCGAAAGGTCCGGCAGCGTAGCCGATCAGAGGCAGCGCGTGTGCCAGGACAGCCATGGGGTTGTCGATGTTCTTGGCGAAGTCCTGCCAGGTGAGTACTCCGAGACCCAGGGTGGAGAAGGCCACCGCAAAGATGAACACCGTAAATATCAAGGTCAACGAGGTACGCGGAATTATGGTGGCGGGGCGGCGCGTCTCCTGGGCGGCCTGAGATATGGATTCCAGCCCGACGAAAGATATGATTGCCAGCGAGGAACCGTACATGAGGTTGTTCATAGATGGAAACTGCGTCTTCCACTGAAGCGCCAGAAGCTCCGGTCTCCAGGCGAAGAGAAAGCCGATGATTACCAGCGCGGACTCGGTCAAAATCACTATGACCCCGATGGCCTCATTCAGAAAGGAAGATTCTTTTATCCCCCGCACGTTTAGCCAGATGAGGATGCTTATCAACACCAAGGTTTCCAGGCACCACACCGGGTTGACATGGTGAAACGGTCCGATGTTGGTCACGAAGGATTCTATACTACGCCCCACAACGAATGGCATGAAGAAATTGAGGTACCCGGAGGAGGCGGTGGCAAACAGGGCGATATCGATAGTGTAGTCCAGAAGCAGCGCCGAACCTGCAACGAATCCCCAGAAGTCGCCCAAACCACGCAGACAGAAGTACGGCCCGCCACCAGCCACGGGGTAAGCCGAGGCCAGCTCGGTGTAAGCTAGTCCAATCATTATGTAGACTATTCCCGCCAGCGCGAAAACCAGGCTGGTTGCACCCTGGGCATACGACATCACCAGACCGAGCGCGACGAATGTATCGGCACCCACATCGGCAAAGCCCCACATGTAAGAGCCCCAGACGGAGACGTCTCTTCTAAGCTCAGGCTCGGGATGTCGAGATGCGTTTGAGCTGTTCATGACTTTAGCCTCCATTCCTGCATAAAAAAAGACCAGAGGGGAACCTCTTGGTCTTGCACAGGCCAATTGGCAGAACGCAGACACGCAACGAACGTGCGTTTCGTTTGCGTCATCCGCCTGTTTGTTCCTCTCTTCACGCCTACGGAGTTAGCTGTCGGGCTCGGGTCAAGAGCTAACCCTATCTCCCGCTTCAGGCGGCAGAATTCGCCCCGGCGTTCCCTTGGGTCCTCCGCTCCACCCCGTTGGAGGGGATTCGGCGACTACCTCCTATGTTGACGCCAATTATACGGATGGCGTTCCCTCTTGTCAACGATTATTTTTGGCCCACATCCTTGCCTCAAGTCTCAGCTTTGAGCTGGCTGTCGTCGTAGCCATCCTGTTCGATCTTCATTTGCCTCACCTTTCTTAGCCTTCTGGCCGTGGAGATCGAATTCTTCAGTATTCTCTCTTCCGCTTCGGTAAGACCTTCCATCACGGGAATACCGACTCTTATCAGCGTCCTTACCATGTCCGCCATGGTGCGATCATACTTTTCGGCCAGCTTCATGATCCTCTGCTTCAACTGGTAGGATACAAACACGTTCAGGCAGTGTTCACCGCGCAACTTGGTAATTCTGTCGCTCATTTGGTCCTCCTTGAATTTGAGGGCTGTAAGTTCATAACTTTGAATGTCGGGTGGCGTCATTTTTCGTGTGCCATCTGCCGACCGCTCTTCAAACCATGTGCCTTCTGGCATGCCCGATTATGGTCTGCGGCGTCTTGACTTTAAGGCCGTACCTCTGTTTGAAAAGCCTGATCAGATTGGAATAGGTGTCCTCCTTTTTCTTGGTTCTTATCAACTGTTCCAGATTTTGTCTGTGCGGGCTGGTGCAGATCACGCAGTCGGTTGCCTGCTGTGCGCGGATCCCGAAATGGTGCTCCACGAAGTCGGCTAAGAGAATTCTCAATTTCTCCACTGCTCTGGCGTGAATTCTCTCAAGCTTGTAAGTCTTCTTTCTCAGCTTCCGAGAAATCTCTCGGTAGCTTCTGAACTCGAAATAGAAGAGCTCGACGAATCGTCTCTCATCCGGAGAGAGTTTCTCGACAGCGTTTCTGACCTCGAGGTTGATCAATTCATTTGTTGCCGGGCCTTTATCTTGCTTCGGGCCCCACTGTTCAATTATCCCCTGCAGGTCTTGGTCCAAGCATCCGTAAAGCTCGGTGGCCCAGTTGAGATAGCGAACCCGACCTTCTTTCCTTTCCTCCGGGGAGGCGATGCAAGGATGGTGATCGAGAGAATGCTTCCCGAGCCGCCTGTCTTTTCTCTTGCGAGTCATTTGATGCTCCTCCCTGTTTCAACAGGAATCTAAGAGGTAGAGGAAAGCGGGCAATCACTTGATGACAACCTCCGGGTCGCCGCCTATCGCTTCGGAGTCGCCTCTGCTTCTGACGGCGCAGGTGAAGGGGTCAGATGGAGCACAGCAGGTCCTGTGAGGGAGGTAGGGGAGAGGGGATTCATTCCATCTATCCCCGGGGCCGCTTCGCTTCTTCAGGCCAAACGGTGCGGTGACCTTGCCGCACCGACTCTGACAGACTGAGTCGTCTGCGAGATGACGTATGATTCATATATGAAGATTCTTGATTCGAAATTAATCACAAAGAAAAAGGCTCTCGAGCATGCAGCCCGAGAGCCTTTGATAACCCAAGCAGTGACTCTCTACTTCTTCTTGGTCCCCTTGGCCTTCTTGGTCCCTTTCTTGGACGTGCCACAGGGCTTGCGCGTACCGCAACCTTTTCCAGCCAACTTGTTCACCTCCCGCCGAGGGAAAATTGTTAGGGGTCAGATGCCCGGTCGGTTAAACCAGCACCGGAGCGTCTCGCAGACTAACTTGTCTCGTCATTCTTCCTCTTCGAATTCCTCTTGGTCATCATCCAAGGGGCCTATGTCTGCGCACTCTTCGCAGCAATATGGATCGTCGTCTCTGCAGACCGGATCGCCCATGATTTCTTCGCCGCAGGACGCGCACTTCATGCTTCTCACCTCCCAGTGAGCTTAGATTTTTGACGCTAAGGAATGAACCTCCGCGGCGGACTTCAGTTCCTCACGCGCTCGCTGTCCGCCTGATTTTGGCGACTGATTATAGGCTTCTCGGGTTGGTCTTGTCAAGAAAAATCTTCGGGCCGACTCCTTTATTTTCAGGCCGGAGGCCGGCTGGCCACTTGCCCACCGGCGCGGCATCAGGGGTTCCCCGCGGCAACGTAATCTCAGCCTCCACACCCTGCCGCGTCAGCTAGACTTTGGCCTTGAGCCGCTCCTTTCATGAGATTGTCGGTTTTCACCGGTGCCTCGGGAACAAAGAACGTTACGTTCACGTAAAGATGAGTGGTTGAAAAAGGAGGAGCCATGAACCGACCGTGCGAAAAAGACGACCGCCACGGCATGATGATCGGGGGAATCATAGTACTGGGCCTGGGAGTCGTATTTCTGTTGTCGAATCTTGAGATCATTCCTCACTTTGGGGAAATGTGGCCCCTGGTTCTCGTGGTCATCGGAGTGGCGCTCATTGCGGGCGCTTTGACTAAGAAAAAGAAAGAACAAGAGGGGGAACGACAGG
>CAYFQZ010000608.1:0-10845 GCA_964345305.1 uncultured Ignavibacteria bacterium
GACCTTGTCAAAGATACCAAGGACGGCGTGTTTTTTGACATCAACAGGGTCTGGAGCATTGACTATCAAAGGCTCAATTTTCAATTTGGGGTGGAGGCGGCCTGGGAGATCAAGGACGGCAAAAAGGGAAGGATGTTCAAGAACGCCACCTACACCGGCATCACCCCGCAGTTCTGGAACTCGTGTGATGCGGTATGCAACCGCAAGCACTGGCGGGTGTGGGGAGTGCCCAACTGTGGGAAAGGAGAGCCAATGCAGATCATGCACGTGGCGCATGGAACATCGCCGGCAAGATTTCGCAACGTCAAAGTGGGAGTCAGCAAATGATAGGAAAAGATCATATCTTCAGCGTGCTCAACTCGGTATTGGCAAAATCGGAAGCGGACCAGACCGAGGCGGTTTACCTGGGGGGCGAGAGCGGACTGACCCGGTTTGCCAATTCCTCCATCCACCAGAACGTCTCGGAGCGCAACAGTCGAGTCTATTTTCGTGCCGTCCTGGGAAAGAAGATCGGGGTGGCATCCACCAACTCATTTGTGAAGGATGATCTAGAAAAAGCTCTTTCGGACGCCACCGAGATCGCCAGGAATCAGAAGGAGAACACGGATTTTCCCGGCATGCCGTCGAAAGCGGAGTTTGCGAAGCTGGACACCTATTCCGAGAAGACGGCCGGGTTTTCTCCCATCCAGAGGGCGGAGGCGGCCAAGCGGATTTTCGAGAAGGCTGGTGCCATGAAGTTTACGGCGGCCGGCTCATTTGCCAACGGATATTCGGAAATTGCGGTGGTCAACAGCAACGGAGTGGCCTGTTACCAGGCGCTCACCTCCGCCTACCTCAATCTGATCGTGATGGGCAAGAACAGTTCCGGCTTCTCCGATCAGCTCTCCAGGGACGTCGAGAACATTGAGGTGGATAAGCTGGCCGAGAAGGCCATCAGGAAATGCGCAGAAAGCAAGGACCCCAGGGAGGTGGAGCCGGGAGAGCATAAGGTCATACTGGAGCCCTCCGCGCTGGCGGCCCTGGTGGAGTGGATGAACTACATCGGCTTCGGCTCCAAATCTTTCCAGGAGGAGACCAGTTTCCTCTCCAACCGGATCGGGCAGAAGATAATGGGCAACAACGTGACCATGTACGATGATGCCCTGAACGAAAGCGGAATCGCCTTTCCTTTCGACCTGGAGGGCGTGCCCAAACAAAAGGTGATGTTGATAGACCAGGGCGTAGCCAAGGGAGTGGTGTACGATTCGGTCTCGGCCAAGAGGGAGGGAAAGAGATCGACTGGACATGCTCTCACCCCGGACAGCTCCGAAGGGCCGTACGCCATGAACATATTCATCCAGGGAGGAGACTCTTCCGTGGAGGAGATGATCGAATCGGTGGACCGCGGCATCCTGGTGACCCGGTTTCATTACATCAACGGGCTTCTGGACACCACCAACGCGGTTCTGACCGGAATGACTAGGGACGGCACCTTCTGGGTGGAGGAGGGAAAGATCAGGCACGGGATAAAGAATTTGCGCTTCACCGACAGCATGCTCAAAGCGTTCTCCAACGTTCAAAAGATTTCAAAGGAGAGGAAGGTAGTTGCCTCCTGGTGGGAGGCCGTGGGGTGCATAGTCGCTCCCGCCATGTTGATAGACAAGTTCAAATTCACCGGGAAGACCGAGTTTTAAACAGCAAGAAGACGAGTAGTCGTCGAAGAGAGCAAGATTCCCTTTTGGGGAATGGACTCCTCCGACAGAGAATAACGAATCTGAGGCCAAGCTGCGACTGCCAAGACAAAGCGGCGTCGAGATTTTTCGTGTGGAGCTCTTGCGGGAAGTGGCGCAAACCTATCCTGGTAAAGACGGAGTTACTTCAAGAGCAGGAGCTTTTTGCTTTCCGTGAAATCCCCTACCCTGACCCGGCAGAAGTAGATTCCTGAAGCCACCGACTTCCCGGATGCGTCGTCTCCTTTCCACTGCAGGGAGTTGAGACCTGAAAGGAGCCTTTCGGAGACTAAACTCTTCACTTTCCTCCCGCGCAGGTCAAAGATGTCCAGGTTCACATAGCCCGGTCGGTTGAGCAAGAATTCTATGGTGGTGCTCCGGTTAAAGGGGTTGGGGTGATTCTGGAGCAGGGTGAAATCCTCTTGCACTACGAATGGGCCTGCCGTGTCGGGGAATGCGCCGGAGGCGCTGTAGATGCAATTAAACTTGGCGCCGTAGCTGTGATCCGCAGCCTCCCATCCCTGCACCTGCAGGTTGCTGCGCCACTGTCCGGCCGAATCCCCGGGGATCAGGATGAAAGCCAGGGCATTGCCCGGGGACCAGCCCGGCCTGTCCACCACCTCCTGGACTATCTCCGCCAAGTTGCAGGAATTAGCCCAGTCAGATCCCATGTCCCGTTCATACCAGACCGCCTTGCTGGCGGTTCTGTTTCTGTTACTGACGTTATGAAAGTTCCCCTCGACAAACGTGGTGCAGTCGTCGACGTCCTCGCAGTAGACCGTGCAGGCGACATTGTCGTTCGTGATGATGAAAGGCAGGACCGTGAGCCAGGCGGAATCTACGATGGCTCCCTGCGGAATCTGCACGTCGGTGAACCTGAGTCCGGCTCCGGTTATGTGGCAAACGTATCCGCTGGCGGGACACTTGCAGCATATCCATAGAGGTGAATTGACGACCACGGTGCTGGGGATCACGTCCTCCTCCGCGTCATCCGAGCCCTGGGATATTTGTCTCTCCGGCATTCTCTCGGCCCAGACAGCAGTACCCCAACCCAGCACAATGATGATGTATATGAGCGCCGCGATTTTCTTCAACCTGACCTCCCTACACAAGTATCGGACAGCATTTTTCCGATCTTGAAAATCTTGATGAGCATCACCTCAAGAAAATTCCGCCCTCACGGCGATAGAAATCGAATTGCCGCGGGCCGGACTCGCCCGACTTGATCGCCCTTACTAATTCGAACTCAAGGATCGGGCTTGTGCCGAAGCCCCCGTCTGCCAACAGCGTCTTGAGATCGAGTGAGAACAACAGGACAGAGACCCACAGTCTCCGCTGCGCAGTCTCCGATAGAGGATACCGCCCGAACCAAAAAAGTGCGGCCTAAACTGCCCTTTCCTTCAGTCTGCCCATCTTCTCCTATTCGCCGCCCTCAACCGTCCCTTCCGGGGGGATTATGTGCGGGGTTATGAAGACGACCGTTTCCACCTCGTCCACTCGTTTGTCGGTCCGGCTGAAGAGATATCCCAGGATGGGAATATCGCCCAGAAGCGGGATTTTCCTTCTGACGATCGACTCGTTCTTCTGAAGCAGGCCGCCAATTGTAATGGTCTCGCCATCCTTGACCCGAATCTTGGTTACGACCGCCCTCTTGCTCACCACCGGCAGCCCGGTGGCACCCGTACCCACCACATCGCTTACCTCCGGCTGTATCTCGACGGTGATCTCATCCTCGGAGGAGATGTAGGGCACGATGCTTAAAGACACGCCAACGGGGATTCTCTCCAACTGACCATAAGAATATGGGGCTACGCCTGTAAGTATGACGTAATACTGTTCTTTTCCTATCAGGATGGTGGCCTTCTGGCCCTCAAGTGTTGCCACGCGGGGGTTGGCCCGGATATTCACCTCGCCGTCCTGCACGAGAGCTCTCAGGGTGGCGTTGAAGTCTCCGACCCAGCCCTCGACTTCGGCATCAGGCCTGACTACGGTTATGCCCAGGGTGCTGTCGAGCAGATCGCCTATGGGTGCCAGAATGGACAGGGTCCTTCCATCGTTGGTGGCCGTCCAGCTCGCATCTATGCCCAGGCTTTTGCGCGCCTCCTTGGAGAACTCCGTCACCACCGCCTCGACCATCACTTGCCTGGGCGGCACGTCTATCTTGGCCAGGTCCTGCTTTATCCTCTGGATAATCTCGGGAGAGGCGGTTACGGTCAGAACGTTGGTGTTGCCGTCCACCCGGATGAAGGGCTCGTAGAACTGAGAAAGCAGCACCGGCACCCTGTCGGCTCTCACATAGTTGGGAACTATCCTCTCCGTGACACTCAGCAAGGGGAAAGAGGGGTTGTCCGGATAGGCCGCGCCCACCAGGTAATATCCAACCAACTTCCTGTAAGTCAATCCGAAAGGTGTCAGAAGCCTTCGCAGGGCCTCCTCGAATGGAACGTCGACCAGCTCCAGGCTGATAAAGCCGTATACCGTCTGGTCGGCCACTATGTTTATGCCGGATTGAGCCGAGATTGCGGCCAAAGCCTCCCGAAGGTCGGTCTCGTAGAAGACGTTGGTGATTAAGACTTCTTCCTCGACGGTTACGGGGCTTGCGGATGGGGGGGGCTGTGCGCCGGGCTCAATCCAGGGCACAAATAAAAAAAAAGGAAGCAGAACAAGCACAAAAGATCGCAGCATGAAACCTCCTGGGAATCTACTGTCAGTTAAGCGTCATTTAACCTGGAATTCTTTGGTGAGCTTCAACGGTTCCGCGCCACCGTAGTTGATGGTGATCTCCGCTCTGTACTTCCCTGCTTCCAATGCTCCGGCATAGGGCGCGAGCATGGCGCGCCCCCCGCCTGGCAGAACATACTCCGGTTCCTCATCAAAGGAGAACTCATCCACCTTCTCGTATTCGATTTTGCCGACGTAAACCACGTCGGTGGTTTCGACCTCTTTAAGCTTTTCCAGGTAGACTTTTCCACTGGGTCTGAAGTGGATGTTGCCCGTGTTCCGAAGAAAAACGCCAAAAAACGCCGGCTTACCTGCGGAGGCCTCTATCTGAACCTCGGCAATTTCCGCCTTCTGGTCCAGGCCGGGAGGTATGCTCATGATCACCGGGATTTGAAACGGGGTGGAGAGAACGCCTTCTGTCTCTCCCTTCGATTTAGCATCGAAGACCAGGCAGGCGTAGTATCCGCCCTCCCCCTGCTCGGGCGCCTGTATAGTGAACCGGACATGCTGACGTTTTCCGGATTGGATGGTGAATTCGGTGGGTTCGACCCGGATCCACTGCTTGCAGGAGCGGCCGGTCTGGGTGGAGTCCGGGGCAGACAGAGCGCCGTCCGGGTCGTACTCCAAGTCCTTGACCAGTGCCCTTACCGTCACCGCATCCGGCTCGTCATTTCGTAGACTGAAAGTTGCCGCCCTGAATCCTCTGGGCGGGGTCTTGAACTCCAGATTCTCCGGCTTAACGTCCAGTGCCAGAGAGGCGCTGGCAGTGAAGGAACTGGCCGCCGAGCTCTTCTCGCGCGACACGACAAAGGGGACCTCGGCCACGGACGGACTCAGCCCGCCGAAGTTTATGACCGCCCGGGCAAGGTATTCGCCGATAGGAGGCTTCCTCAAGACGGATTTGAAGTCGACGGTGGCCTCGGGAATGACCACTCCGCGGCCGCCTCCCAGGGGGACTCTCCTCAGGACCCGCCCCTCCTTGGTCTTGATGGTCAACCTTCCCTTGCCGTCAACGTGTACGTTGCCCTCGTTGGTGACCGAGGCGGTGAAGCGCAAGCCGTCCTGCCCCAGCAAGGCTTGTGCCTCCCGGCCGGTGAGAGCTTCTATCTTTAAGTCCGAGATCGAGGCCTTTCGGATGAGCCCGCCGAATCTCTTTACCGAAACCTCGACAAATGCCGGCATTCTGAAGTGGTATTCCACCGCTCCGAGTTTCTCGCCGGGGGGCGCCTTGTCCGGCACGACTTCGAATACCACCGCAGCGTACCGGCCCCCGAACACGCCGGGGGGCGCGCTAATGTAAACCTTCACTTCCTTGGATTGGTTGGGCCCGAGGGTGAAGCTGCTGTCCTGGATTCTCATCCAGTCGGCACAGGAGTACTCCGATTCACCTTTATCCACCACCCCATAGGACCCCTGGCGGGTCTCCTCGATGTCCATGGTATAAACCAGCAGGTCGACACTTCTCAGGACGTTGTCATTGTTTACATATAAAGAGAAGTGTTTCCTTGCCCCGGGCACGATATCGATCTGCACCAAAAGCGGGCTCAGAGAGATGTCGAATTGGGCCCTGGCCGGAACAAGCCAGAGGAGGGCAATTGTGAAGAGGAGAAATCCGAGATATCTTTTGTTTCTCATAGTACGATTTTCAAAATACGGGGTGACCGTTCCGTATGCTGATTGGAAATCAGTGGATCGGTACGGGGTCGGTCTCCTTTATAAAGGGCGGAACCCACCGGTCTCGCGAGGAATCCCCTCTTTCTGAGAGCACAGATACAGGCTGATATACGCGTGGTCCTGATACTCGCAGGCCGAGTTGCAGTTTTCCACGCAGATCCGGTTCCACAGCTTGAAGGTGATACCGTTGTGCAGTGCCTGAGAGTCGAAGACGGTATCCCACTCAGCCGGGTCATTCAGCATGTAGGAGCGCCGCCAAGCATCACCCAGCGCTGGCGGGGGCGCACCCAGGGGCCAGACCGCATACCAGACCTCGATGGTATCATCGATGGCCTTGTCTGGATCCTCAGCGACCAGATCTCCAAAATCCTCGTAGTTGACCAACACGTTCTGGTTGCTGGCGATGGTGCCGCTGATGCAGTCAGCCGCATAACAACCGGGCTTGCGGACGAACCAGTCCCACCTGGTGGCGGTCATGGACCAATAAATCCACTGGGCAACCGATGCATGTATCTTGACCGGAATCCACCAGTCCATGTTGCAGGTGGTGTCGCGGGGGAACGAGCCAAAGCATCTGGCTTTTGCATTCACGTTGCCCACTCCCATCGACACCCACAGAGTGTCGTCCACCAACTCGAATGCCTCCACCTCGTATCCCTCCGGCGGCCAGGGCGATGCCTGGGACCAAGCCAGGGCGGGCACGAAGCAGACCAGTACAACAGCTAGAAGCAGTTTCTTCACGTTGTTCACCTCCTTTCAATGTAATCATCCCCTGATCTCAGTCAAGGAATTTTTACTGCGGTCACCCCATATTTTTCTTGCGCTTTCAGCGCTCCGGGCCTCCCTTCCGGAGCAGTTCAAAGTTCAACACTGACGTTTCATTCTTTGTGTCCGTGCATGAGAGCAGGCTCTGCGCAAGCTCAATCATGCAGGGATTCGAACAGGTCCTTGGCGTCCAGAATCTCCTGTTCTGTGAACTCCTCTGGATGGGCCACCATGTACTGGCCCCACTCCAGCAGCTCATCCACGTTGGTGAGATAGCCGGCTGCCGCGCTGAGCTTGGCCGCCAGAAGCTGCCGGTGCAATTTCTCCACAGCGGTACCGCCTTCCCCAATGGAGAAGATAGCATAGGCTTCTTCTGCGGTATATCCATGCTGAGCACAATAATCGGCCACATCAGGCTCCTTCAGCTTGCCGTTCTTGAGCCCCAGATATATGGCGAGCTGGTTTCCCCAGTATCCCGGCGACATGCCTTCGCCGTCTGGAGGCGGCTCGTAAACCACCAACACCACGTAGCAGGTGTCCTCGCCGCACTCGTTGGTCACTATCACCCGATAGGTGCCTGCGTCAGCCATGGTGACATTATTCAGGGTGAGCTGGTCGGTGACGGAAATGCAGGGGTCAGTGTAGGGCTCCTTCTGCCAGCAGTAGGTGAACGGAGCCGTGCCGCTGGCGGTGGCCGTGAAAGTCACGTTAGAGCCGACCACTACCGAGTCACGGTCGGGCGTTACGTCGCACTGAGCGGGCGTACACTCCAGCGTGTCACATTCCGGACCTACCATCTCCTTGATCCAGTGGGCGCAGTCCTGCCTGACGTCTATCCTGACGAAGCCTACGATCACTTCTCCGGCCAGCTTAAACCACACCTCCCTCGACTCCCCGGGGGCGTAAGGGGTGGTGAACTGAATGCCGTAGATGCCGGTAACCGGGTCGGGGCCCACGTACATCCATGCCTCGCTGGCATCCAGGATATCGTCTTCCCCGAAGCATTCCGGATCCAGCTCCACGGTCCAGGAATCGATGGGGTAGCTGGCCGCAGCGGTGACCCGGTAAGTGAACGTGGTGTTGGTGCCGTCGAAGCTGGCACCCAAAAACTCGACCTGATGGAGTCCGAACATGACTCCCACCGCTTGTGGACAAACCCAGCCGAGGACCACGACGGCCGCAGCCATCAGCACGGCCAGCCAGGGCAGGGTATGTCCTTTGCTCTGCCTCATGCTTTACCTCCTTTCATCCATGAGTTAAGGTTTGAGGCTAATGCGTTTTGGGTTTAGTGGTTCAGTTTCCCTTTCGCACTCATTTGGCGATCGTCAGTTCCGGGTCAGTCCAGGTTGAGTTGACCTTCAGCAGAAAGGTAATGACTGCATCGTTTGCATACTCTTCCGCAGAGTTGACGGTTCCTACGTTGATTTTGTTCCACAGACACCAGGGAACCGGAGCCGGTGGCCCATGCGGCCGCGGGATGAGCAGAGTGCTTCCGTTGAAGTCCTGCGCCCTTACCCAGCTTACCTGGTCCACTTGCAGGTTACCCAGGTAGGCCCCGTAGAACGCCTCTACATTCTCCGAGATGGGATTGGAGCAGACCAGATCCCCGAATCCGCTGAAGGCAATCATAATGTCCGAACTGCTGCTCACCGTGCCGGTTAAAGTCCGGGAGGCATATTCTCCGGGCCGCCGCACCTTCCATTCCCATTGAGTGCTGGAGACGTGAAAGGATGCCCACTGCTTTTCCTCACCCGACGATAAGAAGGGTCCGCGCAGGGTGTCCAGGCCGACAGCGGCTGCTTCCAGGCCGACACCGGGCAGGTGGTTCAGAGAGTTGCCCATGCGCGAGGGCACGACACGGCCCGCCTTTACGCCAGCTGAGTCGGCGGAAATGTACCCCTTTATGGGTGCCGGGTGTGGAACCTGACAGAAAGCGCTTAAATAGGGAACCAACAAAACCAAAACGCAGAAGAGTACCGTAAATCCATTACGACACTTCACCATCTGCTTTCCTCCCCTCCGGAGGTGAGACTTCCGAATTCTGATGATGGACTTTTACAAAAGAGACAGTCCTAGCCTTCCATAGAATGCGGTCTATCCAATGTTAGAGGGCTGCAGCTATGTTACTCAACCCCTCCTCGCGACAGACATCCGTGTCCTGACCTGCTCGCCCAACGTCCATGTGGGTGGATTGTCTATTGATAAGAAGTGCTCCCCGTTTTCCCACTCGAGGAGCATCCCTCTTTAAAGCACCGTAATTATAAACCCCCCCTCCCACCTTGTCAAGGAAAAAAATGCCCCTTGTTCATCTTTTGCACAAAAAAATTCTGACCGTCGGTGACAGATTCTGGCTTAGTTTTGGGCATCCGCAAGGACACAGTCCGCGTGACTATTGAAAACACGCGTCAGGGTCGCGCCCTGGTATGACGAAAGCCCCCCGATATTGCAATCGGAGGGCTTTCGGTAGTGAGCTAACCAGCCTGCTACTTCATCAGCAGCATCTTTTTGGACTGTATGAAGTCGCCGGCCTGGATTCGGTAGAAGTAAACGCCAGTTGCCATTTCCTGGCCTTGCTCGTTGGTCCCATCCCATGTCACCGACCTGTAGCCTGCGCTCTGGTATTCGTCGACCAGAAGCTTCACTCGCTGCCCGAGGACGTTGTAGACGGCCAAGTTTACCTGGCAGTCTGTGGGCAGAGCGTAATCGATGTTACAGATCGGGTTGAACGGGTTGGGATAGTTCTGGCTCACCGAGAAATCTTCCGGCAAACTGCTTCCCTGATCCGCCGGAGTCTTTGCACCGGCAGCCTCCCAGGTGACAAACGGAGCATATGGGTCGCAGTCGCTAAACAGCCGGTTCAGGCAGTCAGCCGTGACGTTCAAATCAGAGAAGCTGGCGCTATAACTGCCCAGCACGTCGAGGCCTCCAACGGCTGAATCGGCGACGGCCAGGAACGTGTTCACGGTCATCCCGTCGAACTTGCCCTTGCCGCAGTCGCTTTCGATGGTGTAATTGCCGTAGCAGTAAGTCCCCAGCACCAGGCCCACGGAGTCGAATATGCCGGCACAGGAGTACTCGACGTTCATACGCAGAGCCAGAAGCTGACCGGCCAAGACATGGGCGGTGGTTGTCTCAGGGTTGACCCAGTTCTGAGCCAGGTAGCCCGGTCCGCCTGAAGAAGCCTGGGGCGGCAGGAAGCTCTGCACATAGCCTTCATTCATCCAGAGCGCCCAGTACCATCCACTTGTCGGGGCAGACGAAGGGGTCCTGGTCAGCGCACCAGCGTCGAGATCTGCGGCAGCCATACCTGCCGGCTCAGTCATCGACTCACCTGCTGCCTGATCCGCGGCAGACGAACTGCCTATCGACTCCACGCCCAGTTGGGTACCCATGGCTCCCGGACCTGCCAGAGGCAGGGCTGCCGGGTTGCCTATCCACACCCCGTGTGGGAATACCTGGGAGAAGTAGTGGTCACGGACGCAGCCGGGCTGTGTGGAGTAGCGGTCGCCTGCCTGTGATTCCGGACAAGGAGCGCCCCAGCCACCCATGGTGAAGGTGCAGCCCTCACAGGCCTCCACTACTAGCTTCGCCTCGCAGCTCGTGATGCAGCCTTTGGAGTCGGTCACGATCACCGAATAGGTGTACGTGCCTACCGGCGGGCTTACGGTGATGCAGGAATCAGTTGATGCGTTACTCCACAGGTAGGTGTAGGGAGGAGTCCCGCCGCTGGGGATCACACAGAACTCCTGCGACTCGCCCTCGCAGATGGTGACGCTGTCCGGCTCAACCGTACAGGTGGGAAGCTCATACACGGTCAGGTAGCCCTCACAGCTGGTGGTGCAGCCCTCGGCGTCGGTCACCAGGACCGAATAGGTGTAAGATCCCGGGCTAGGACTGACCGTGATGCAGGAGTCGGCAGAGCCGGTGCTCCAGTCATAGGTGTAGGGAGCAGTGCCACCGCTGGGGATCACGCAGA
>CAYFQZ010000609.1:0-14101 GCA_964345305.1 uncultured Ignavibacteria bacterium
TCCACACAAGCCAGAAGCGAGAGGACCAGAAGCTGGAGCGAAAAGCTGGCTCTCTCGGTTGGGATAGTCACGCTGGTGGCCGTCGGCCTTCTGCTTCTGCAGAGCTACAATCCCGAAGACAAGGGATTGCGCTATTTCCTTATCTTCCCGCTGGGCAGCGGCGAAAGCTCGTACTCGCTTTTCTCATCCGCCCAAATAGCCGATTTTGTCAACCATCAGCTGCTGATCTCCCCTGTGGGTATGCTGCTGTGCTTGGTGTCAATCCTGGGCTTTCCAGGAAAAGTGAATTTGAAGGACAAGGTGGTCCCATTTCTCTTGGTGGTTACCGCTTGCAGCCTGGGGTATGCTCTGCTGGTCGATCCCAAGCTGGGATATCCTCGTGACTGGGACCTTTTCGCGTTCACCGGGCTGGGATACACGTTCTTGGGGCTTTATTTACTCCTGGATCGCTGGCGGCAGGCCAAGATGGGTGAACTGCGGTATTTGACCTTGAGCTTGTTTTTCACTTCGATCATAGCCACGGCTCCCTGGGTATACGTCAATGCCGCCGAGCAGAAGGCCGTTGCCAGATTCGAGCAGCTTCTGGATCTGGACAGGGAAAGAAGCGCCTACGGACGGGAGAATTTGGCCATGTACTACGGTGAGAGAGGAGATTTCGACGCGCAGATCCGGCAGTGGAAGAAGGCCATAGCCGTCTCGGGAAATGCCCGCTATATCACCAACCTGGGGGTGACCTACTATAACCTGGGGATGCTTGATTTCGCTCTGAAGGAGTTGGAAAGTTCGCTTGAAGTGGATTCCACTTTTGACTTCACCCACTTCTGCATGGGGGAAATCTTCTCCCGCCAGGGAAGACATGAAGAGGCGATCGATGCCTACCGCAAGGCGGTCAGGTACAGACCGAGCCTGACACAGTACTACGACAACCTGGGAACACTTCTCTCCAACCTGGGGCGTCACCAGGAAGCCCTGGAGGTATTCGAGCAGGGATTGAATGCAACCCCCGGCTATCCATCCATATATCGCAACCTGGGGTATACCTACTTCAACCTGGGCGATGCACTGCAGGCGGAGAAATACCTGAAGCTCTACCTGGAGCAGTCTCCTCAGGCTGAGGATAGGGGCGAGGTAATGCAGGTTTTGCGAAATGTGCAGCAGATGAAGTTCGAAAAAGCAAAGCCCTGAGCCCCGAGTATCGAACGAAAACGGCTATGGACAGGAATCGGAAGGCGATCCTAATCAGCTGCGCTTTTCTCAGTCTGCTTCGCATCACCGCCTCCTTTTTTCCGGAGCAAAGGCTGTGGGGACTGAACCTGCTTCATTACTTTCCCTCGCTTTTGCGATGGGCTCTGGCAGGAATGGTTCTTCTGGTCCTGGTGCCGCAGGTCAACGCAAAGTTGTCGCATACGCTGGCTTCGTTGTTTGGCTCGATCAGCCGGCGTCTTGGCACTTCGCATAAACATCTGAAGTACGCCGTCGTATCCATCTTGAGCTTTCCCTTTTTCTGGTGGTTTAAGGAAAAGATGTACCTTTTGGGGGACGGCAACTTGAGAGCCAGCGAGATCGTCGCAGGCGTCAGTCCCCACTTTACCGAGTCACTGGATTCGGTGCTCCATTCCCTGGTTTTCAGGATTTCGGGGCTGGACGCTTACACCGTTTATGCTTTGTTGAGCTGCACCGCCGGAGTTGTTCTCGTCTATCTGGCATTGATTCTATCGGACAGGATGGGGGAAAGGGGAGAGAAAAAGGTTTTGGCCTTTTCCGTTCTGGCGCTCATGGGAACCAACCAACTGTTTTTCGGATACGTGGAGAGTTACACCTTGGCCTATGTCGCCACACTTGCTTTCATCTTTTTCTCGTGGCTGCACTTGGATGCGAAGTGTGGATTCTGGCTGCCTGTTCTCGCGTTCCTTTTAACCGCTGGCCTTCATCTGGCGGGTTTGACTCTGGTTCCCGCGCTGATCTATTTGGCCTCTGCTTGGAGTGGGCAGGGCGGCGGGAAGCAGTCGGCCGCATCAAAAGCACAAAGATATGGGCTGCTCGTTTCCGCACTTGTCGTTCTGGGCGTCGGGCTTTGGATTGTTGGAAGGAGTGCGCCCCCGTCTGCAGCCCTGGACTCGATTCTCCTATTTCCGCTGGGCAGACTCAAGGATAGCTTGTATCCGGTCTACTCATTGTCCCACCTGCTGGATTTCTTCAATCATCAACTCCTGGTTTCGCCGGTCGGCCCGGCAATCTGGTTGGCGGTGATTCTCTCCGGCGGTGTGGCAATTCGTCTCAAATCCAGAATAGCGAGATTCCTTCTTTTGGTGAGCATTTCTCAACTGCTTTTCGCTTTACTTTTGAATCCTCAGTTGGGCTATCCCCGGGATTGGGATGTTTTCGCGTTCACCGCGTCCGGCTACACCGTACTGGGGATCTACCTGTTCATCCGGGTGCCGGCACAGCGTAAGACCGGAGGCGTCACCTTCACCACCTTGGCCATGGCTGCCACAGCCTTGCTCTCGACGGTTCCGTGGATACACGTAAATGCTACTCAGCACAAAGCAGTCGTAAGGTTCCAGCACATACTCAGCTTGAATCCTCAGAGGGCTGCTCTGGGGCACGAGTGCCTGGCCTATAATTACAGAAGGCTGGGAGAAAAGGAGAAGGAGGTGGAAGAGTGGATCAGGGCGGCAGAGCTGTCGGGCAAGCCCCGGTACGTCAAGAACCTGGGAGCGGTCTACGTCGAGATGGGCGAGTACGGGAAGGCAGCCGAGACGTTGGAGGACGTGGTGAAGCTTGATCCGGAGGATCACGTCACCTACGACGATCTGGGAAAGGTATACGTGTTGCTGGGAGAAAACCAGAAGGCCAAAGCCAGCTTCGAGACGGCCCTGCGGTTGCGACCCGATGAGCCGGAGTATTACCAGAACCTGGGACTGTTCCTACTGAATTCCGGCCAGGCTGGTAAAGCCATTCCGGTTTTCGAGAAGGTCTTACAGCTCAGACCGGATCTCACATCGGTCCACCGCAGCCTGGGGCTGGCGTATGCCAATTCGGGCAGGCACAGCGAGGCTGTCAGGCATCTGCGGCTTTATTTGGATTACGCTCCAGATGCAAAGGATCGTATTCAAATTGAAATGATGATCGATAAGCTCAGCAAAATGGCAAAGGATCGCTGATGCGCGAAACCCCCGACCAGAGCAAGGCCTTCCTGGAAAACTTCGCCGGTGCCCGCCTGGAGAAGTTGATCTTGTTCTGCTGTGTTTTCCTGATCGTTCTTCACCTGGTGGCGTCTTTTTTTCCTGATATCCGGCTGTGGGGCATCAACCAACTTCACTATTTTCCACTCGGCTTCCGGATCGTGGTGTGTGCCGTGGCCCTGTCTGTTTTGATCCCCGGGATAAACCGAACGTTGGTAAGGTGGCTCACCGGAGCTTTTGTCAGGGTGGCTGAGAGATTCAGGAAAACGAACAGATACTTAAGGTACGGGGTTTTGAGTGTGCTGATGGGAGCCGTCTTCTGGCTCCTCAGGGTGGCGTCGCCTTTGCTTGGCGACGGCTATCTGCGGGCGGGAGAGCTGAAGTTTGAGAGGTTGCTGGAGATCACCGAACCTCTGGATTTTTATCTTCACCTGGCGGTTTACCGTTCATTCGAGCTGGACGGCCTCGCCACATATGCCGTTTTGAGCTGTCTCGCCGGCGCGGTGTTCGTCTTCTTGGTCTTCCTGTGGTGCGATCTTTGGGGTAAGGACGGTCAGGAGAAACTGCTGGTTTTTTCAATGCTGATCACCATGGGATCGGTCCAGCTGTTTTTCGGATACGTCGAGAGCTATTCTCTGATGTATGTGAGCCTGGCCGCATATGCACTGGCAGGCCTGAGATATTTGAAGCGCGGACGCGGTTTCGTTTGGCCGTGCATCCTCCTGGCCCTGGCAGGCGGTTTCCACCTTTCGGCCTTTTCCGCCCTGCCCTCCTTGTTCTACCTGGCTTTCGTGAAGCTCGCTGACTCGCGCCGCACCAAGCTGGGGAGCATCCACTTTGTAAACGGGATGTGGATTGCCGGCACGGTCCTGGCAATTACACTGGGACTGTATCTTCTGATGACGCATGCCCCCGAGGGATCTCGTGGTTCGATTTTCATCCATCCCTTCGGAGGGGAGGCCAGTTTTTATTCTTTCTTCTCCCTGGCTCATCTGCTTGACTTTGTGAATCATCAGCTTCTGATCTCACCCGTGGGGGCCGCGCTCCTGCTGGTATTCTTGATTTCTTTTCGCAAACGGATTAATACCCGGGATCGTGCAGCAGGATTTCTTGCGTCTGTCACGGTCTGTTCGGTCGCCTTTGCCCTCTTTGTCGATCCGAAATTAGGATATGCCAGGGACTGGGACCTCTTTGCCTTCGCGGGTCTGGGGATCACCCTTTTGAGTCTTCATCTCCTGCTGGAAGCAGTGAGGAGCGGAGCCATACGCAAGCTTGGTAACGCGACGCTGGCTCTGGCTGCCACCGCGCTGGTCTCCACCATGCCGTGGATATTGGTCAATGCCTATGAGCACAAGGCCATAGCACGATTTGAGGATTTGCTGAAAATCGATCAGCAGAGAGCGGCCCACGGCTATGAGACCCTGGCCTGTGTCTTTCGGGATAAAGGTGACCACTCCACGGCCGCTCGATTCTGGAAGAAGGCTATAGCCATAAATCCAAATCCGCGCTATTTTGGATCCCTTGGAAATGCGTATACAAGGTTGGAGGAATACGACAAGGCTATCGAAGCATACAAGCGATGCCTGGAGGCGGGCTCGGACTTTCCGTCTCTGCCCGGCGTTTACAGCAACTTGGGCAACACGCTGGCCAGGCTCGGACGCTACGAGGAGGCGGTCTCCTACATGAAGGAAGCCATCAGCCTCCGGCCCGGCAAGGCGGACTATTACTTCAACCTGGGTAACATCCTGGGACGCGCGGGAAGGTACGCGGAGGCCGTCCCCTATTTCGAGACGGGAATAAAGCTGAATCCGAACAATACCCGGGCTTACAAGCTTTTGGGGATCACCTACGCCAGGGTCGGAAAAAACAAAGAGGCGAAAAGGTATCTGGAGGAGTACTTAAGATTGGTGCCGAAAGATGCTCCCCAGCTGCAGGGAGTGATAGACAGCATTCAAATCGAGACAGAATCCGGCCGATAAAGTCAAGGAGGCCTCTGCGGCAAGATACGCTGGTCGGCAGAGGAAAAACGAGGTCGAAAACTCTTTCAGGTGAGATCGGAACTCGAAAGCACGCCGGTCGCCTGCTGAATCTATTCTGACAACCGGTACTCTGAGGGGGGAAGGAGAATGAGTTTGATAAAAGAGGAAGAAAAGACGATTGATGAGATCAAGAAGATCGGCGACGAGATTTACGCGCTGCCGATAAAGGGCACGGTGGTGTTTCCCTACCTTGTCGTCCCCCTGGTGGTAACCGAGCAGAAATATGCCAGACTTATCGACGAGACCCTGATGGAGGGACGGGTGATAGGGCTTTTCGCCCAAAAGAACTCTGCGGTGGAACAGGCCTCGGTGGAAGACATCTATCAGGTGGGCACGGCAGCGTCGATTTTGAAGATGCTCAGGTTCCCGGATGGGAGCGTAAGATTCTTGGTTCAGGGTCTGGCCCGGGTCAGGGTAAAGGGATTCGCCAGAACCCAGCCCTATCCGCTGGCCAGAATAGAGGTCATAGAGGAGGCCGTTAGAAGGAACGTGGAGCTGGAGGCCCTGGTTCGCAACGTCCTGGACATCCTAAAAAAGGTGGTGGACTTAGCTCCCTATCTTTCCGAGGAGCTGCAGGTTTCCGCCATAAACACCGAGGACCCCAATCGACTGGCCGATCTGATCGCCTCCAACCTTAACATAAAGGTGGCTCAGAAGCAGGAGCTTCTGGAGACCTTCGACACCAGGGAAAGACTGAGAAAGGTGTTCTCTCACATCAACCGGGAAGTGGAGGTGCTGGAGCTGTCCAAGCGGATTCAATCCGAGGCCGCAAGCGAGCTGGGCAAGACACAGAGGGAATACATATTGCGCGAGCAGCTCAAGGCCATCCAGAAGGAGCTGGGTGAGGCTGACGACAGGACGGCTGAGCTGGAGGAATTCAAGAAAAAGATAAAGCTAGCCAAGATGCCGCACGAGGCTCTGGAAGCAGCCCAGAAGGAGCTGGATCGACTCACCAGGATGAATCCGGCTGCGGCAGAATATACGGTATCCCGCACCTACCTGGACTGGCTGGTGACACTTCCCTGGAGCAAAGGCACCGACGACGTGCTGGACATCCAGAAGGCCAAGAAGATCCTGGACGAGGATCACTACGATCTGGACAAGGTCAAGGAGAGGATTCTGGAGCACCTGGCGGTGCGCAAGCTGAAGCAGGATATGAAGGGCCCCATTCTCTGTTTCGTGGGCCCCCCTGGCGTCGGCAAAACCTCCCTGGGCATCTCCATTGCCAGAGCCATGGGAAGAAAGTTCAACCGTATATCCCTGGGGGGAATGCGGGACGAGGCGGAGATCCGGGGGCACAGGAGGACTTACATCGGTGCACTGCCGGGAAGGATAATTCAGGGAATCAGGCGCGCGGGATCCAACAATCCCATCTTCATGCTCGACGAGGTTGACAAGATCGGGCAGGATTTCAGGGGTGATCCGGCCTCAGCCCTCTTGGAGGTCCTGGATCCGGAGCAGAACAACAGCTTCTCCGATCATTATCTGGACGTGACCTTTGATCTTTCCAAGGTGATGTTTATCACCACGGCCAACGTGCTGGACCCCATTCCCCGGGTCCTCAGAGACCGGATGGAGGTGATCGAGCTTCCCGGTTACACAGACCTGGAGAAGCTTCAGATTGCCAAGAGACATCTTATCCCCAAGGAGCTGAGAAACCATGGGCTGGGGCCGGACAATCTGAGCTTCCAGGACCACGCCGTCAGGAAGATAGCCACGGATTATACCAGGGAGGCGGGATTGAGAAATTTGGACAGGGAGATCGCCACCATATGCAGAAAGGTCGCCAAGATGGTGGCCTCCGGTCACAAAAGAAAGGTGGAGATAACGCCGAGGAATCTGGAGAAGTTTCTGGGGCCGATAAAATTCTTCCAGGAGATGGTTCAGAGGACCCCTCAGGTGGGTGTGGTGCCCGGAGTGGCTTGGACCCAGACCGGAGGCGATCTGATGTTTGTGGAAGCCACCAAAATGAAAGGGAAGAAGTCTCTGACCCTGACCGGATACTTGGGAGAGGTTATGAAGGAGTCGGTCCAGACCGCCCTCTCTTACGTCCGCTCGGCGGGCAATAAGCTGGGGATCGACGAGGATTTCTTCGAAAATTACGACATCCACGTTCACGTCCCGGCCGGCGCCATTCCCAAAGACGGCCCCTCAGCCGGCATCACCATGGCAACCGCCATAGCTTCCCTTCTGACCGACAAGGCGATCAAGCCCAAGTTGGCCATGACCGGCGAGTTGACCCTGAGAGGTGACGTCCTTCCCATCGGAGGCCTGAAAGAGAAAGCTCTGGCAGCTTATAGAGCCGGGGTGGAGACCTTCATACTCCCCAAGGAAAACCAGAAGGACATGGTGGAGATACCGGACGAGATCAAGAAGAAAGTGAGATTTGTCTTCGTCGATACCATGGAGCAGGTGCTCAAAATGGCGCTGTCCCACGGGAAAGCGCGAATGCGGCAAAGGAAAAGAAGCGCAGCCACAGGCAAGCGCTCTTCGGAGAAACGAAAGAACGGCTGAAGATACCAGTGGCGAGGGGGCGGCCGGAGCAAACCGGTTCGCCGCCATTGACTCGGTCTTGAGAAGAAGAGAAACTTCTTCTGAAGGCATGGATGCACCTCATCGGCCATCACCAAAGTCCGTTCGACTCGACCATCTCTGACTTGTCAAACGACGGAGATGGAACTGGTGTAGAAAGTTTTGATGGCAAGTGAAATTGTGGCGAGGTCGAGGGACGTGAAAAAAAGTTTGCGTTTTCTGCATTTCATTTTAATTTCCTGTATTGTCATCTCCGGCTTCTTTGCCTGCAGCGACGGATCCGACTCCAAGTCGGGAGTTGAGAAGGAAGGAAGGTTCAAAATGGGACAGACCAGAAAGCCCGCGGTGGCGGGTCAGTTCTACCCTGGCGATCCGGTCGCCTTGTCCAGACAGATAACCGATTTCTTCAAGAAGGCAAAAAAGGAAGCCATCCCGGGTAAGGTGGTGGCGCTAATATCTCCCCACGCTGGTTATATGTACTCGGGGCAGGTGGCTGCTCACGCTTTCAAGCTTCTGGAAGGGTTTTCGTTTGAGACGGTGGTCGTGATTTCTCCCAGCCACGTGGTGCCCTTCGGGGGCGCCTCGGTGTACGACGGGGGGGCATACGAAACTCCCCTGGGAACTATCCCCGTGGATACCGTCCTGGCCGGCCAGATAGCAGATGCGGGCGAAGGAGTCTCCGTATCCAACACCGGTCACGCTTCCGGAGGCATGAGAGCTGAACACTCCCTGGAGGTTGAGCTTCCCTTCCTTCAACTCGTACTGGGAAAATTCAAGCTGGTCCCCATCGTGATGGGCGATCAGGATTGGGCCACCTGCAAGGATCTGGCCGCGGCCATGGTGAGCGCCTTGAAAGACAGAAGCGCACTGATCGTGGCCAGCACGGATCTTTCTCATTTCCATCCGTACGACGACGCGGTGCGGCTGGATGGCGTGGTGTTAGACCACGTAAATGCCTTCGATCCGGAGGGCTTGTTCTCGGATCTGGCTGCCGGAGCATGTGAGGCCTGCGGGGGAGGCCCCATGATAGCTGCGATGCTGGCGGCGAAGGAGTTGGGAGCAGACAAATCGAAGGTGTTGAAATACGCCAACTCGGGAGATGTCACCGGAGACAAGTCCGGCGTGGTAGGATACATGGCGGCGGCCATCTACGATTCCCGAGTCGGCTCCAAAGCCGAGAAGAAGTCGGAACAGGTAAAAGCCGACCTGGGCCTTTCGGAGAAGGTCAAGGAAACCCTGATGGACATCGCGCGGACCACCATCGAGCACAGAGTTCAGGGCAAACAGCCGCCCAAGTTTACCGTGGATTCCCCCATTCTGAAGGAGAGACGGGGAGCTTTCGTAACCATTCACAAGCACGGGCAGTTAAGGGGGTGCATCGGCTACATCGAGGCCATCAAACCGCTTTACCTGACCATCGAAGAGATGGCGGAAGCGGCGGCTTTGAGAGATAACCGATTTCCGCCGGTCGCGCCGGAGGAGCTCTCTTCGCTGGATCTGGAGATCTCTGTTCTGACACCGCTCAGGAGGATCCAGGATGTGGCCGAGATTCAGACCGGAAAGCACGGCATCGTGCTGAAGAAAGGGTACCACCAGGGAGTATTCCTTCCGCAGGTGGCCACCGAACAGCGATGGGACCGCACCACCTTCCTGAACCAAATCTGCTTCAAGGCGGGCATTCCCGACCCGGACTGCTGGAAGGACAAGGACGCGGAGATATATATATTTTCAGCCGAGGTCTTTGAAGAGAAAAAGTGAATTACCCTTTGCCCCGTAGAAGAAACAGAGCAAGGAAGCTATCTCTTTTCGGCCTGCTGGTAGTTTGCTTCATCTTGGGTAGTCGGTCCGGTGTTATTAGAAGGGAAAAGGACAAGACTGCTCATCAGGAGAGCACCCACTCGCCTGCAATAAGCTGCATCTATGAGGGAGAACTCAGAAAGAACGAGCCTCTGTATCTTTCATTGCACAGAAGCGGCGTTTCGGACAGACTGATCTATCAACTAACCTCGGCTCTCAGAGGCAAGTTCGATCTGAGAAAATGCCTGCCGGGAGACCGTTATACTCTGGTCACCACCCCCGACTCCATACTCTCATTCGAATACCAGAAAGGAATGCTCCAGAAGTGCAGAGTGGCCAGAGAAAACGGAGAGTTGGAGGCCACGGTCGAGTCGCTTCAGTTCAATTGCCTGGTCAAATCATTACGCGGAGAGGTACAAAGCTCCCTGTGGGAGGCCATGATAGATAAGTGCGAGAGCCCCGAGCTGATCATGAAGTTCACCGAAGTACTGGAGTGGGAGATTGACTTCCTCACCGAGCCGAGAGCCGGAGACACCTTCCGGCTGCTTTTTGAGGAGTATCGCAAGGACGGCAGTTTCGTGAAATATGGAGAGGTACTGGTTGCGGAGTACACCGCGGGCAGCCAGATTCGCCAGTCGGTACTTTACAAAGACCCGGACGGCCGGAAGGACCATTATGAGCCATCAGGCAAGTCGTCGAGAAAGGCGTTTCTTAAATCCCCTCTGAACTACCGCAGAATCAGCTCCCGGTTCTCATACCGGCGCTTCCATCCGATATTCAAGAGATATCAGCCGCATCTGGGCGTGGACTACGCTGCACCCGTGGGCACTCCCGTGGTGGCTTCCGGAGACGGAACGGTCACCTTCGCCGGCCGCAAAAGAGGATATGGCAGAATGGTGGAGATTCGCCATTCCAATGGCTTCGTCACCTCTTACGGGCACCTGTCGCGTTTTGCCAGGGGCATCCGAAGAGGGGCGAGGGTGACGCAGAAGCAGCTCATCGGATACGTGGGAAGCTCCGGCGCTTCAACCGGACCCCACCTGGATTATAGAGTGAAAGCCAACGGGAGATACGTCAACCCGCTGAGAATGGTGGCCCCACCGGTTAAGCCTGTGGAAAAAGAGCATCTGGCTCATTTCAGACAGCAGCGTGATAACCTCCTGTTCGCCCTCGATCTTCTGACCTCAGAAAACCTGCTGGCTCTTTCCGCGGACGAATAGCCCCGGCTGAGCCTGCTTGGTTTTCCCCCGGACGGCACCGGTTCGCCCTAAAATCGGGCTGTCGCTTGAACTCCGGCCGCAGCCGAATACAGATCGACTGGCCGCTTTCTCCAATTTTGCTTGATATTCGCCTGGTTTTGTGTAATTTCAAAGGCGGGGCTAAATAACGGGGAAGAGGTGAAAGTTGGATTATCGCAAGTACGTGGTGGCGCTGAGAGAGAAGGGCAAGGTCGGGCCCAAGGGGTTCCAGCAGCTGCTTATGAGTTTCGGCTCACCGGAGAACGTCTACAAAGCCTCCAAAGAAGAGCTGACGTCGCTGCCCAGAGTGACTCCGGAGAAAGCGGAGCTCATACTTAGCTCGGAGGATGCGCTGCCGGAGATAGAGCAGCGTATCGGCAGCCTGGAGAAGCAGGGGATAGGCATCTGCACCATATTGGATGAGGCTTATCCTGAACTTCTGAGAAAGATCGACGACCCGCCGCCCTTCGTCTACTTTCGGGGGGTATTTCCCGCCGGAGAGCAGAGTTCCGTGGCCGTGATCGGAACACACAAAGGCTATACCACCTGGGGAATCGAGCTGGCTGTGCAGATCGGAAAGGAGTTGGCCCGCAGGGAAGCGGTGGTGGTGAGCGGACTGGCAGAGGGGATCGATTCCGCCGCCCACCTGGGAGCGCTGAACCAGGGGGGGAAGACCCTGGCGGTACTGGGCAGCGGACTGAATCAGATATATCCCCGGGAGAACGTGAGCCTGGCCGAAGAGATCTCCAAAACCGGAGCCGTAATAACCGAATATGATCTGGACATACCGGTGAAGGTGGGGCAGCTTCTGGCCAGGAATCGGATAGTGGTGGGGCTGTCTCAGGCGGTAATAGTGGTGGAGATGGATGAAAAAAGCGCCGGCACCATGGACGCGGCAAACGTAGCCATCGGGCATGGAAAACCACTCTTCGTAATGTCAAAGGGCGGTTCTGAGAAGGTGGAGGAATTGATTGCCGAGGGGGCAGTCCGGCTTCAGGGAGTCGAAGAGTTGGATCTGGTGGTGAATTATCTCTGAGGAGAAAGTGTAAGTCCTTTTCGTGACCCAGGCCAGAAGTCCGGGCGACACGTCGCGTTCCTTGCGCAAAGCCGGGCATAGCGGGAGTCCCGCACATATGAGCCAGTATCTGGATCAGAATGAGAGGGTAAAGAAGCTGCAGAAGCTGGTGGACGAGGTATGCGAGAAGATCAAAAGCGGTAAGCTCACGCTGGGTGAAGCCAGAAAAGAAGCGGCTTTGGCCAGGCTCAAGGCGGAGAAGCTGATCCCTTCGGAGATGGAAAAGTTTGATCTGATATACGGCGCAAGATTTCGGCGCCTCATAGAGCAGTTCTTACTGCCCCGGCTGAAGGATGATCCCTCGAAATGACCCCTGAATGCCCCGACGAATATCTGACCATAAAAGGCACGGTTCGCTCCAAGACGAAAGTGGAGGGCTCAATCTTCATTGCCACCGCCGTTCCGGTGGAATCGGAGAAGTCTCTCCGGGACCGGATGGAGAAGATCTCGTCAGAGTTCTTTGACGCCACCCACAATTGCTATGCCGCAAGGATGAGAACAGAGCAAGGAGCAAGATCGAAGTTCAGCGATGCCGGAGAACCCAGAGGGACTGCGGGCAGGCCCATTTTGTCCGCCGTCGAGGGGGAGGACGTGTACGACGTGCTGGTGGTGGTAACCCGGTATTTCGGAGGGGTCAAACTGGGAACCGGAAGGCTTTCCCGCGCCTATCGAGACAGCGCTCAGAGCGCACTGCAAATGGCCGAAAAAGTCACCAAACTTCTCAGCTCCGAATTGTCCCTCTCTTATCCGTCCAGCATGACGGGCAAGGTTAGCCAGGTGTTCAGCAGGTTCAGGATCAGCGTTTTGGACCGGGGCTTCGACAGGCAGGCTACCGCCAGGATTCTGGTGAGAGCGAGCCAGTTGGACAGGGTGAAGAAGGCGTTAATCGAGAATACCAATGGTCAGGTCAAGTTCGAATAGGGCCATCCGGTACGACTGCGTTGGACTGGGCACCAACGCGGTGGATCACCTCTGTATTCTGGATCCCTACCCCGGTCTCGACGATAAGGTGGATGTGATCAAATCCTCGATTCAAGGGGGAGGTCCGGTGCCCACCGCCATGGTAACCTTAGCCAAACTGGGGGCAACGGTGTGTTACCTAGGCAAGGTCGGAGATGACTGGGAAGGAAAGTTCGTCAGGTCCCAGTTGGAAAAAGAAGGGGTTGATTCCCGGTACGTCATGACAGACAGGAAAACAACGACATCCCGGGCATTCATCTGGGTGGATAAGGGGTCAGGAAAACGGACGGTAGCCTTGGATCGAGACAGGAGAAACTTGATTCGAAAAAGCGACCTGCGTTTTCTCGATTCAATCTCCACCAAGTTCCTGCATATCGATGCTCGAGAGCCGGAGATTAACATCTACGCAGCGCGATGGGCAAGAAGACAGGGAGCGCAAGTCTGCCTCGACGTGGGAAGCCTCCGTAAAGGGGCGGAGAAGGTATTCTCGCACGTGGATCATCTGATCGTGTCAAACAGGTTCGCTTGCGGCTTCACACGTGACTCTGATCCGGTTGCCGCCTGTCGGAGACTGATGTCTCGGGGATTCAAGACCGTGGTGGTGACAATCGGAGAAAATGGCAGCATCTGCGGCTGCGGCGAGAGCCTATTCCATTCCCCGGGATTCGCCGTCAAGGTCGTCGATACGACCGGAGCGGGAGATGTTTTCCACGGCGCTTTCATCTTCGGACTTTTGAGGAAATGGCCCGTGAAAAGGATCGCCGCATTTGCCAACGCCTGCGCGGCCATGAAATGCCGAAAGTCGGGAGGAAGAGCAGGTATACCGGACTTAGGCCAGGTGAGCGACTTCATAAACAACTTTAAGTGAGATTCGTAAACCTAAGCCCCAAAGAATGTTACCTGTCATGGTGCAACAATGATAATTATGGTGCAGTCGATCTTAGAAAGAGCCGTCTGCGTAGATACTGAGCTGTTTTATATTCTGAATTCGAAGGTCCAGAATCCGGTTCTGGATTTCCTTATGCCCATTCTGACCAATCTAGACTACTGGCGCATCCCGATCCTGCTCTTGGCGATTTCTCTTCTGGTTTTCGGAAAGAAAAGAGGGAGGATAGGGGTCCTGCTTCTGGTCTTCGGAATCACTCTGAGCGATCAGCTCTGCAACAGCGTTCTGAAGCCGCTGGTGGGAAGGATGCGGCCCTGCAACGTTTT
Organism: uncultured Ignavibacteria bacterium; assembly: GCA_964345305.1. Taxonomy (GTDB): domain Bacteria; phylum Zixibacteria; class MSB-5A5; order MSB-5A5; family SM1-73; genus SM23-73-3. Next base: position 14,039 of record CAYFQZ010000609.1, read on the forward strand.
GGAGAACGTGCATCTATTGGTAGGCTGCACCAAAGCTTTCTCGTTTCCCTCCTCTCACGCGAC
>CAYFQZ010000610.1:0-16709 GCA_964345305.1 uncultured Ignavibacteria bacterium
GAGTCCTCCCGGAGCCGACAGCAGAACTGCCGGGAGACTGGCACGGCTCAAGCTAGCAGACCGGAACGCAAAAAGGCGAGAGTAGACTCCCGCCTTGAATAAGTCCGATTTCTTTTGCCTGTGCCTCTTCAGTCTTTGGCAACCTGATCCTTCTTCTCCTTCTTGCCTTCTTTTTTCGGCGGAAGACCTTTCTCCTCGCGTTCTCTCTTCCTGTAAGACTCGCTGCGGTGATCGGTGATGTAGAAGCCGTTTCCTCTGAACAGCAATCCTCCCCCGCCGGAGATCAGCCTCTTGGCCTCTCCGCCGCAAACGGGACAGGTTCTGAGCGGCTCGTCAGTCATCTTCTGAAACCTGTCGAAACGATGATGGCAGCGTTCACATTCATATTCGTACGTGGGCATATCTGTAGCTCCTTGCTGCTCTTGCCGTGCGGCTTCTCATGAACACCCGTCGCATTCTATCTTGCCGTCCTGAAGACTCTTCAAGGCTTGACCGGCGATTTTCGAGGAGGGCTGGGTCTCTCTCTTCTCGTGCTCCGCACCCTCCGCCTTCCACCTCGGTTTGTCCTCTCTAAGCTGAGCGTTCAGGGTTCTGGCATATTTCGAAGCGATTATCACTTTCTGGTATTTATTGGCTTTCATCTCTTTCCAATCTCTCAGACGGTTAGATATTACCGGCCGGCTTTCTTGCTCCTGAAAATGGCCAATCCGGTAAGATTGCGTAGGACTCTATTGTTACGTATCTGTTTCTTCCCCATTTGACGTGCTCCAGGTCCCAGTTGAGGATCGCACGTGCTTGTATCAAGAGATTACTTGCACCACTGCACCTCCCCACCTGGGGAGGCACAGTGGTCGGCCGTATCTGGGACCCAGATTGCGGTTAGCTGCCTCAGCTTACAACCTCGTAGTCCGCGTCCACGGGCTCGCCCTCGCCGCCTTTCTTTCCTTCCGACTGTCTGGCTTCCGTACCTGTTTCTTGCTTCCCCTGCGCTCCTGCACCCGACTGCGTCTGCTGGTACATCTTTCCGGCCGCCTCATGCCAAACCGTGGTGAGCGCCTCGGTGGCGGATTTGATCTCGTCCAGGTTATTGCCTTTCAAGGCCTCTTTGACTCTGTTCACTGCAGCCTGAACCTTGGCTTTGGCGTCGGCATCCAGCCTTTCTCCGTAGTCTCTCAGCCCTTTCTCGGTTTCGAAGATCATCTGGTCGGCACGGTTGCGGATGTCTGCCTGCTCGCGCTTCTGTTTGTCCTCATCGGCGTGGGCTTGGGCGTCCTTGACCATCCTGTCGATCTCCTGCTGGGTCAATCCGCTGGAGGCTTCGATTCTGATGCTCTGGTGCTTTCCGGTGGCCTTGTCCTTGGCCGAAACGTTCAATATGCCGTTGGCATCGATGTCGAAGCTTACCTCGATCTGCGGCATTCCCCTGGGTGCCGGCGGTATGCCGTCAAGATGAAATCTGCCTATGGTCTTGTTGTCGAGGGCCATGGGTCGCTCGCCCTGAAGCACGTGCACTTCCACAGACGTCTGGCTGTCCTGTGCGGTGCTGAATATCTCGCTCTTCCGCGAGGGAATAGTCGTGTTTCTTTCGATCAACCTGGTGAATACGCCGCCCAGAGTCTCGATACCCAGGGACAGCGGCGTAACGTCCAGTAGCAGCACGTCCTTGACGTCACCGGCCAGAACTCCGCCCTGAATCGCTGCCCCGACGGCCACAACCTCGTCCGGGTTGACTCCCTTATGCGGCTCTTTGCCGAAAAGCCGCTTGACCGTCTCCTGCACCTTGGGCATGCGGGTCATCCCGCCGACCAGTATCACCTCGTCTATGTCGGATACCGACATTCCCGCGTCCTTCAGCGCCTGCTGACAAGGCTGCACGGTTCTCTGAATCAGATCATCCACCAACTGCTCCAGCTTGGCCCGGGTCAGGGTCAGATTGAGATGCTTGGGACCGTGGGCATCCGCAGTTATAAACGGAAGGTTGATGGTGGTCTCCGTGGTGCTGGAAAGCTCGCACTTGGCCTTCTCCGCAGCCTCTTTAAGCCTCTGCAAAGCCATGGGGTCCTTGGAGAGGTCTATGCCTTCCTGTTTCTTGAACTCGGCCACGACCCAGTCAATCACGCGTTGGTCGAAATCGTCTCCGCCCAAATGGGTATCACCATTTGTGGACTTGACCTCGAAGACCCCTTCACCAAGCTCCAGTATGGAGATGTCGAAGGTTCCGCCGCCTAAGTCAAATACCGCTATCTTCTGGTCCTTCTTCTTGTCCAATCCGTAAGCCAAAGATGCGGCGGTCGGCTCGTTGATGATCCTCTTGACCTCCAGCCCGGCGATCTTTCCCGCGTCTTTGGTGGCTTGGCGCTGGCTGTCGTTGAAGTATGCCGGCACGGTGATGACTGCCTCGGTCACCTTGTGACCCAGATACTCCTCTGCGGTCTGCTTCATCTTCTGCAGAACCATGGCGGATATCTCGGGAGGGGAGTATTCTTTGTTCCCGATCCTCACCCGGGCAACGCCGCCCGATCCTTCAATCACTTTGAAGGGAACGGTCTTGATCTCCGACTCCACCTCTCTGTACTTCCGCCCCATGAACCTCTTGATGGAGAAGACCGTGTTTTCCGGGTTGGTGATGGCCTGGCGTTTGGCTACTTGGCCTATGAGCCTTTCGCCGGTCTTGGAGAAAGCCACCACCGACGGAGTGGTCCTAGATCCTTCTGCGTTCTGGATAACCACCGGATTGCCGCCCTCCATCACTGCCACGCACGAATTGGTGGTTCCCAGGTCGATTCCTATAATCTTACTCATTTACCTCACATCCTTTCAAAAGAGTTTTCGATTCCATCTTCATCTATCTTCATCTATGCAAAAGCCTGTTCCGGCGTCAGAAACCGAGAGACAGGCGTCGTTTTCGCTGAGAATCAGGGGGGAGGAGAGCTGGCCTCCTCCCCCAGGAACTCCTATTCGATGTTGATCGGAATCTCCTTAGGCTTGACCTCCTCGGTCTTGGGCAGCGTAACTGAAAGCACGCCGTCCTTGTAGTTGGCCCTGATCTTGTCGCTCTTCACCGAGGTGGGCAGCTGGAAGGAGCGGCAGAGAGAGCCGTAGCTTCTCTCGATGCGGTGATAGTTCTTGTCCTTCTCCTCTTTCTCCTGCCTCTTCTCGCCCTTCAGAGTCAGCACGTTGTCCTGAATGGAGATCTTTACGTCGTCCTTGTTCATCCCCGGCATCTCCGCCTTGATGACCACGTTGTCCTTATCTTCGGAGACATCAACGCTCGGACTCCACACGCCTTCGGTCCAATCGGGCCTCGCAACCGGACGGCCAAAGAAGTCGTCAAACAGCTTGTTCATCTCGTCCTGGATGCTGACCATGTCCCTAAAAGGCTTCCACCTTACGATTGCCATAACTGCTCCCTCCTTTCATCTGTTAGAATCGTTTCTGCTTCCGTTTATGTCGTTTTCGCAGAACTCCTTTTGCAACAGGCGTGCCAAGTTTGGCCGGAGGCTTTAAGTCTTTGCTTATGAGCGGCTTATCAAAAAAAGTAAAAGTTCCGAAAGTTCCTGTGGTCAGCCATACTGACAGCCTGTGTGCCGTTATGACTGCTAACGTGCCAATATGACAATTCATTTCGGCAGACTCAGTCGTAGCTCTTAGATATCGATGGTCGGGATAGAACGCAGTTCCAGAATGAAGCTCCTTCAGGGCTCAAGCCTTCGGCCTAACGGAAGCATCAGAACCTGGCTTGAGCCAGGTTTTGGTCAGATACATCGAATCCCGATGATTGAGGCTCCCCGGGCCAAACAGGTCTTGTCGGGACGGAAATAGGACTAATGCGGGAAATCCGTGGAAAGCATAAACCGCTGGACGCGATTATTATCTGTGTCTGCCACGTAGAGGATCTTGTTGCCGTAAGCTATCCCACGTGGGTTGTTGAACTGAGCCTGCCCGCTCCCCGGTTGCCCAAACGAGAGGATGTGCACCCCGTTTCTGGAAAATTTGTGTATCCGGTGTTTCCGAATGTCGGCAACAAATATGTTCTCAAACTCATCCACCACCGCGTCTTCTGGTTTGCCGATGATCCAGTTTCCCCAGTAGATTTCTGAGCTGTCTGTGCGGGGAATCAAAGGGGTGAAATCGTCTCCGTCCAGAAGCTGTACTGAGAAAATATAGTAGGCATGACAAAAGAGCAGTTTGAATCCCGTCCCGCCCAAGTAGGTGAAGACACCGGTGGGATACATAGTCTCCGACAGATCGAATCCCTCGGGCACAGCTACGCCCCGCCTGTAAAGCTCGCTCGGCTCGAAATATATGAACCGGTCTATCCGGTTTCTGGTATGGTCGCACACGAAATAGGATGCGGAATCGGAGATGGGGCGAGGGTCTGCCGCGATAGCTTTGAGGTTGGTGACGGTGGTATCCACTATATAGGTGGTATCGAACAAGCCGATGGTGGTGTCGATCACGATGCTGTCAGGGGAGATTATGAGCGTATCGATCAGAGTGTCGGGAAGGACAACTATGGTGGTGTCGTAGAAGTCCGGTGCCGTATACAGCGCCTCAAATGTCTGCGAGTCTTTCGACTTGACGTAGATGGTATTTCCCCCGGTGGCCTGAAGTCGCAGGAGCCTGTCCTGCGAGACGCTCCACGGCTCCTCCACGCCAAAATACTGGGCCAGGAAATTGCCGGCCGCATCCAGCTTGACGATCCTGTCGTTTCCCGTGTCCGCTATGTAGATGCGTCCGTCGAATCCCACGTGCACGTGCTCAGGTGCGTCGAACGGGACGCCACCCGCAGACATCCACGACGGCAGAGGAACGTAGGTGGTGTCCGGCGCACCGGCAGCCGGCGGCGGTGCGTCCGTCGGGAGCCGGGTTCTCTTCCCGCAGCCCCAGAGGAGCAGAAGTGTGATCAGTACCAGCAAATATCTGTTTTTCATGACCAGATCTGACTTACCGCGTCGCAACGGAGCCTGCCCTGACTGATCGTGCCAGGCAAGCTCGCACGCTACGTTAAAGAGAAATCCTCGGCCGCTCCCGAAAAAGGATACTGCACCGGGTCATCGGCCAAACCCTTCCTCACAAGATTAGCCAGAATATACTCGGCGATCTCGACCAGGGTCTCATCTTTCCTAACTATGTGATCATAGAAACCTCTCTGCCATGGTCTGCCATTCCCAGAACACTGCCGAAATACCCGAGTGCTCCTGCTCTTGAATGCCTGAACATATTGCGGCACTGGCCGCTCCCCTCCACTGGGGCATACGAGCAAGTGCAGATGGTCGGGCATCAAACAATATGCCAGAAGCTTGTAATCATACTGCCTCGAACAATCCTTCAAGCAGTCGATGACTTGTTCAGCGAGCTTCGTCTCCGAAAAGAAGTTGCGACCCTCTGCGGAACACAGTGTAAGAAAATACGCAGTGGGTGTCGAGTAGTCGTATCCTTTGAGTCGCAGGGAGCGATTCTTGCCAAAAGTCTTGTACCTCATTCTGTTGTCCTTCTTCATATCTCCTGACTCTGCTCTCCTGCCGATATGGGTTTTTTGTAGCGTCGCAACGGAGCCTGCCCTGAAGGAGGTTGAAGGGTGTGCGACGCCCTTCGTGCGAGACGAGCTCGCACGCTACATTTTTTTCCTTCTGGCTTACCAGTTCACCGAGATGCCGAATTTTATATGCCTGGGAGCCAGATATCTGGATGGATCGGACCACAGCGGCAGCTTCTTGCTGCTCTCCGGCAAATTGGGATCGCCGTCCGCATAAGGGATTATGTCATCCTTCCTGTACTCGTCTCCGGTGAGAGGGTTGATAATCACCACGTTCCTGTGATCGAACAAGTTGGTGATCTCCAGCAAGAGACTGTATTTGAATTTATTCCAATGAAAATGCTTGCGAAAGGCGATATCCAGACTGGACCAATACTCTCCAATCCTGGAGTTGATTTCTCCGCTGGGAACATATTGTATTTCCCCTTCGCCTGAGATGATCTGCCTGTAAGGCGTGTATCTCTGGCCGGCATGCGCCCAGAAATTGGCGCTTAAATCCCAGTGACGGGGCAGCTGCAGCCCGAAGACACCTAACCTCTTCTCCCTGGAATACAGGTTGGCGGTAAGCGATACCTGCCAGGGCTTGTCCCAGTCAAAGTGGTGTTCCTGGTAGATCTCCTGTACCGATCTTCCGCCTATGCCTTTCAAGATATCTGCGGGATCAGATCTCTCTCCGATTGTCTTCGAGAAACCAACTTGGATCGACCCCGAGAAAAAGTCTCCCATTCTCCTTCTATATTCCAGCTCAAATCCGCGGCTGGTTGCCAGATCCAGGTTGAAATATACCAGGTAGACATTGTCCGGTTTCGTGGTGTCCGGAACCAGGCGGGCGGCGGTGATGTAGTCGAATATGTTCCTGTAGTATCCCACCAGGTTAAGTGCGTCATTTTCGCTCAACATGGCTTTGATTCCCGCCTCGTATGAGGCCACGCGCTCAGCGCCTAAGTTGGGATTGCCTACAAGTTGATAAGCCGATTCGCTTGAAGAATATAGCCTGGCGCAGAGATATTGCGGATTTGGACGTCGCGAAAGCCTTCCATAGTTGAAGAAGAAGCTGGTGTTCTTGGCAACGGGAGCGGAAATCCCCAGGCGCGGACTCAGCGTGCCTTTTCCCCGATAGCCGAAGAGCCCGAAGGACTCGTCCTCGAACTGTGCCCTCATCTCCGGCGTTATGAAAGGCAGGCTGGTGTCTTCTATGGCCCTTTCCACGTACTTGCCCGGAAACCAGAAGTCGTATCGCAGACCTATGTCGAATCTGGCCTGCTCCAGCTTCAACTCGTTCTCAATGAAAATCGAACCATCGTTGGCGTGGACTTTGTACATATCCTGACTTAATCCGAATCCGTAGGTTCCCAGCCACGGTTTGTATATGTCGAGCAACTGCATGGTCTGATACTGCTCGGAGATGCCCAGTCGGAGGGTATGAAGGTCGCTTGCGGCTCTCACCAGCTTGACATTGAAGCCGTAGGTTTCAACAAAATGGTCGTACCAGGTGTCGCCGTCTCCGTGGTCATAGAACCCGTCCGGGCCTTTGACCATAACGTAATGGGTACTGTCCGGGCTCAGCTCCATCTCCAGAGGATAGGCGTCGACCGGCATGCTGTACTCGGACCAGTGTTTCCCGTTCACGTCCGAATGCAAATTGGTGAAGTATCGACTAAGGCTGAGGGAGAGAAGATGTCTTTCGCCCATGATCTTGCGAAAGGAGAGAATCTGGAAATTGGCCTCCTGGGTGAAGGTGTTGTAATTCTGCAAAATCTGGGAATACTCATACGGCGGACCGTAGCTGTAGCTGGCCAGCCTTATGCGGGTTAGAAGGACACTTTTGTCCTGGTTGATCACCACAGATTTTCCGGAGGTGAAAGACAGCTTGAACCCCGGATCTTTCCAGGTGAGTTTAAATATCCCGAAAAAGCGGTTGTCCCCGCGAGGTGAGTACCTGTCATTTCCAAAGGATGATGAGAAAAGCTTCTTGGGATGCTTAAGATGAGTATCCGACAGGTTGACGTTGGCGTTGGCAAAGAAGAAGAAATCTCCCGGAACTCTCCACCCCAGCTTTGAAAGAGTGGACTTCAATATATGGGCCGGCCCGGAAAGGCTTAGGTCCCAGATGTCCGTGTTGAAGCTGGAGGAGGATTCCAGCCCGTGCTCATCCGTTTTGTAGGTGAGCGAGCCCTGGAGCTCTTCGCCGCCCTCCTTCACCTCGAGCTCCACCACCCCGGCGGTCACCTGGCCGTATCCTGCGCTCAACCCCCCGGAGACCAGACTTAGCCTCTGGATGGCGCTGGGGGATATGGCCACCCCGTAGCCGCCTCTGCTAAAGGGGTCGTTTATCAAGAGATCATCTATCAGAAAGAGATTCTCGTAAGATCTGCCGCCCCGGATATGAAGCTCGCTTTGGTCGCGAATCACCCCGATCTGCCCGGAGACTATGTCCTTCAGGTCACCTGCAGGAACCAACTCCAGCTCCCGGGGCGTCAGCTCCCTTTTAGTCGCCGGGAGTTTGATGTCCAGCATGGGCCTTTCGCCCACCACCCTGACTTCTCGTTCCAGGATGATGGGAGAGGATCTGAGCTTTATCAGCAGCTGGGCCTTCTCATTCGGCTTGATCTCCACTTCGGCGCGGACAGTCGGAAGATAGCCGATCAAAGACACCTCTATATCGTAGGTGCCTGCAGGCAGGTTGGTGAAGGCAAACCTGCCTTCGGGGTCGGCCACCGTCTGGAAACTGGTTCCCACCAGGATGACATTGGCCCCGGGCAGCTCCTCTTCGTTTTCATAGCTTACCACCGTGCCCTGCAGCTGGCCTGTGGCAGCTTCTTGCGCTTGGGCGGCCCGGAAAAGGAAACTGAAAAGCACGACGGCGAGAAGAACGCGGAGAATCTTTGCCATGCATCAAAGTTAATTGTGAGGTCCCGTGCTGTCAAGTGAAAGAGAGGGTGAGACCCATAAAACTGCGATCTGGACGGCGCGGGATATTTCTTGGGCATTGAGACTTGCGCTTCGTATATTAAGGGTATGAAAGCCAAAAGAGTTCGCATGGTTGCCTCTCTGGCCATTCTCTGTATTGCTCTGGTTCTTGCGATTCGGTTGGGCCCCGGCGACGGTTCTTTCAGGATCTCGCCGGATGCGAAAAAAGAGGAGTGCCTGAGGGTGGCCCGGGAGTTACTGGAGAACGGCCGGCCGGAATCTGCCATCTATCCTCTGCTTCTGGCCATAGAGAAGGACCAGGACGATTTCCGGGCGCACTTTCTTTTGGCCAAGGTGTATTGTGCCTCCGGCATCTACCATCTGGCCAACAAGGAGTGCCAAAGAAGCTTGCAGCTTGATCCGGCAGACGGGGAGGCAACCGAGCTTATGTGCCAAATCAGGTTCGAGCAGGGCAGGATAAGCTGGAGGAAAGATGACCTCTCGCGGGCCGTCGCCGATTTCGCCTTCGTGCTGGAGGAAACTGAGGATCAGAAACTGCTCGACAGCATCGCCCACCTTACCGGGGGAAGGTTGAGAATGACCAGGCTGACCAACGATCTTTTCTGTGACGACGCGCCCAGCTTCTCACCTGACGGCAAGAGAATCGTCTATCATTCGGATACCAGTTACTTTCTGCAGGATTACGGTTTGGACAAAGTAGAGGTGAGGACAAGTCGGATCTTTGCCATGGACGCAGACGGAGGGAACAAGATTTGTCTTTCCTCCCCAGAGGAAGGCCAGCCCTCGGAGCGGTTCGCCCGCTTTTCTCATGATGGAAGATTCTTAGTTTATGAGAAGGAGAACTCCCCGCCGCGCGGCAGCGATACGGTCTTTAACTCCGACCGGGATATCTTCGTCAGAGAGTTGGACAGCGGCGAGGTACGAGGACTTACTCGCGACCACACCTACGACGGTCTTCCCAGCTTCTCTCCGGATGACAGACAGATCGTCTTCGTGAGTGATCGACCAGGAGGAGGCATTTGTATCTTGAATCTGAAAACCGGGGAGGTGGGAAAGGTTTCTCTGAAGGAATCCTGGGATGAGAAGATTGGGTTGCTCAGGCGCGCCAGGGGAATGATCCTGCCTTATTGCCCCAGCTTCTCGCCCGATGGCAAAAAGATTCTGATGCACGCTGGCTGGGACAAGAGGGGGGTCTTCGTTTTTGATGTTGAGACACAAGACTGGAATTGTATCACCGATAGATACATGGACTGTTTCTTTCCCTCCTTTTCGCCGAACGGTAAAGAGGTGGTCTTTGTGTCCGGCGGCCCGGAGAGAGAAGATATTTACCTCGTGGATGCAGACGGCGCCAATCTGCGGAGACTTACCTACGACGGCGGCTCCAAGCGGCATCCTTCTTTCTCGTCGGACGGCAGCTCGATTGTATTTGCGGGCAAGAGGAAGGCCGAGCCGGACAATTACTTCGAGATCTATCTTTTGCAGCTTTATGAATCGGTGCCCAGGGAAAAGCTGAAGGAAAGATTGGAAGAACTGAGCAGGGTGAGTCGGGACGGGACCGCTGTCGGCTCATCTCGCGGCGATTAGACTCTGCAGGCAGCAAAACAGATGTGGGAACGTGGAAGAGCGGAAATTCAAAGCCGTTTAAGGACGGTCACCGACGCCGTTGGTGACATCCTGGAGATCGAGAGGATTTATCACACCAGGAAGGATGTGTTCATAAAGGCCTATCCTCATCCTGACCTGGTGAACTGGAGGGAGGTGGTCACAGATCGGCTCTCCTCTCTCGGCTACTTCGTGGAGTTCGATCAGCTCGATCCGGCGGACTCCGCCGGGCCGGTTGTGCTTCACGTCGCCAGGCTGGCGGATCGGAAGAAGGCCGAGATTCCGTGGACCAACATAACTCTGTTCTTCTTGACGGTGATCACCACCCTGCTGGCCGGCGCCATGATGAACGGGGTAAACCCTTTTACCCATCCTCATTTGCTCTTCAAGGGGGCCTCTTTTGCCGTGCCTTTGCTTTTGATTCTGACGTTTCATGAGTTCGGTCATTACCTCGAGTCGAGGAGGGCGGGCATAAAGGTGAGCTTGCCCTATTTTATCCCCGGCCCCACTCTGTTCGGAACCTTCGGGGCGGTGATCAGGTCCAAGTCTCCGTTCAAGACCAGGCGTGATCTGCTGGACGTGGGGGCTGCAGGCCCCATCGCCGGTTTCGTGATCGCGGTGATAGTCATAATCGTAGGTTTATCCCGCTCACAAGTTGTGGAGCAGGTTCCCGGAGAGGGGCTGATTCTGGGGGAATCCCTGATATTCAAGCTCCTTTCCTGGATGGTGCTGAAGGAGGTTCCCGAGGGATACACCGTCCTTTTGAGCCCCAGTGCTTTCGCCGGATGGGCAGGTGTCCTGGTCACCATGCTCAATCTCTTGCCCATCGGCCAGCTTGACGGCGGTCACATCATGTACGCGCTTTTGGGAAGAAATCAACGCAAGGTTGCTACTGCAGCAACGTTGGCGCTGGTGCCTCTGGGATTTTTTCTGTGGGAAGGCTGGTTTGTCTGGGTGGTGCTGGTGCTCTTGATCAAGATCGGCCATCCGCCCACCCTGAACGATGAGGTCCCGCTCGATTCCAAGCGCAAGCTGATAGGCTGGTTGGCTATGTTTATCTTCATACTCTCCTTCACTCCGGTGCCCATCAAGTAGGCTCACCTCTCATCGAGAAGCCAGGATTACTCATGAAACGGGGCAGAGATAGCACCGGTTTCCGCGTGCCGGATTCGCGTTGTCCTTGATCACGTGGGGGCTTAGACTACCAGACGGTACAGAAACGTCATCCCGACACCAAGAGTTCACAACAGCCAGCGGAGCAGAATTTTCTTGACAACATTGGGGAAAAGGAATAAACTTGGGGAAAATGAAAACCAAGGTTCAATCGACGGAGGAGGTGAACCAAGTGAAAAAGGTCGTGGTTTGTTCATTGATTTTGGCCTGCCTGGTCTCTCTGGTTATTTTCGCCAGCTGCAGCCGCGAGAAGGCCATGGAGCAATTGATGGCCGACCCCCAGATGTCTCAGCTTATCATGGACAAGATCTGGAATACGCCGGAGACCAAACAGCAGTTGGTTCAGATGGTGATGGACGATCCGGAGAGCATGAACCAGCTCAGGGAATCGCTGGTGGCAGACTCGACCAAGGCAGGCATGATGTTGGACATGATGCTGGCAAACGAGACTTTCCAGGAGATGATAAAGGAGAAGACTGCCGATTTGCACGGGACGGGAAGAAGGAGATAGAGCGTCAGAGTCCTGAAAGATTAAAGGGCCGGCATTCAGCAATAGTTGGATGCCGGCTTTTGTTATGGCAGGAGGCACCACAAAGCTATGCAACCGGGTGAGAGATATGATGGCCAGGCATTGCGGAAACCTAAAGACGGATTGGCGCTCGCTCTGCCCAAAGGTTTCGCGCAGCGAAGAACGCTCCGCAGCAGGATTTCACTTGACCGCTGGTAGGCCTTGGGTATCTTAGCAAGAAGTGGTGGCTTCCGTGTGGATCTCAACTCGGGTACAATCTGCCTCCCTGATCCGGCGACTTCTGGCGCAGTCGAGTCTCCAACGGGCCGAGATGATCTTTGTCGAGAGCAACGCCCGGGTAGCAAACGCGAATCAGAGGCCAATGCAAGTTATTTGATTCCCAATAGAGGCACATGAAAGATGAGTAGGGCCAAGCCGAAAAAGAGCTCAACGGAAGTCTCTGTTTCAGATAAGCCATTCAAAAACGTATTCCTTCCCGTTCTCTCATTCATTGTTTTGGCTCACCTTTTGTCCGCCTACTGGGGGATTCCTTATCTGTGGGGAATTCACCACCTGCACTTCTTTCCCGGATACGTGGCGTGGATCCTGACCGCCGCAACCTTGAGCTTGTTCATTACCCCTGTGAATCGTTTTCTGCTCAAATTCCTTGAATCGATTCTGGAGCCCCTGGGGAAGCTTCTGGGAGGGGCACGAAGATACCCGGTTTTCGTGGCGGCCGGGCTCTTATCCATTCCAGTATTCTGGTTGCTGCGCACCCGGCTGTTTCTGCTGGGGGACGGATATTTCATACTGGGAACGCTGCCTGACGGGCTGATCACACCTGCCGAGCCGCTGGACCGGGCGATTCACCACCTGTTTTACCGTCTTCTGACAGGCGTGTCGCCCGGCGCGGATGTGTCCCTGGCTTACACCATCTTGAGCGTTCTCTGCGGAGGAGCGTTCGTTTTCTTAATCTTGGCCCTGTCCGACAGACTGGGGAAGACCGGCTTTCAAAAGACTCTCATCTTCTGCTCTCTCCTCTCTTTAGGGTCCATCCAGCTCTTCTTCGGGTATGTCGAGAGTTACACTCTTCTCTTGTTGAGTCTGACCCTGTATATCGCGTTGTCGATTCTCCACCTTCAGGGGAAAATCAGCGCAGCCCTTCCGTTCCTTGCCCTGATTCTGAGCATAGCTCTGCACGTTCTGGCGGTAGTCTTCATCCCGTCATTTGTCTGGCTTGTTCTTCGGGCGCGGCACAAGGGAGGCAGCAGGTCGCCAGGCTGGTTCACTTTCCTGTCGCTGGGGATATGTTTGGGGATTATTTGCTATGCAGTCTGGAGATTTTTTCTGGTGAAATTCGAGGGGGTGGGATTCAGCGGATTGCTTCCTCTGTTGCCTTCCGAGAAGACGAGCTTTACCCTGTTCTCTGGAGCACACCTGGCTGAATTTGTCAACGGGCTTTTTCTGGTCTCCCCGGTGGGAATAACCTTGTATCTGTTTTTTGGCTTTTACGCGCTCAAACTCAGATCGCCCAGGAGCCCGGTCTCGAATTTCCTGCTTATCTCCAGTCTCTCGGCTCTGGCCCTTGTGTTCGTCTACGACTGCCATTGGGGAAGCGCCGATTGGGATCTGATGTCATTCCCCGGAATATTCTTCACCTTATGTGGGGCCCTCCTGTTCATCAGATGGGGAGGCCGCTGGCCGCGATTCAAAAGCTACGCTTTGACTCTTATGGCGGTCGGCTTCTTCCACACGGTTCCCTGGGTTCTGGTGAACGCCGATCGGCACAGAAGCCTGGATCGGTATCTGATCACCGCGACGAACGACATTCATCTTCTGGGCGCTGAAGGGGGCGGCATGTGGAGAATAGCCCGGATACTGGAGTCGGCGGGTTTTCCGGGCAAGGCGGAGGAAGTACTCAAAGAAGGCATAAGGAGAAACCCCCGGGAGTTGGGATGCTACACTCACCTGGGAAGGATGCTCTATTCTCAGGAAAGGTATGACGAGGCCAGACTCTTCCTAAAGCAGGCTCTCGAATTGGAGCCCGATAGTCGATGGGTTCAGTTCAGCCTGGGTCTGGTGTGCCTGGAAACCGGAGAGCTGGAGGAAGCGATACATTACCTGGAGCAGGCAAGAGAAGAGCATGCAGATGACCAGGCTTTTATCGTCACGCTTTCCAAGGCATATCTAAGGGTGGGAAGGATACAAGAAGCCATAAACGCTCTGCAGGATTTTGCCGCCAAACATGGAGAATCTGCCACGATTCGTGGTCTCTTGGGCACGAGTTTCTATATGCTGGATGATTTCTCCGGGGCCAAAGAGCAGTGGCAGAGAGCGCTGAAACTGGACCCAAATGAGCAACGTGCCAAGCTGGGATTAGAGCAACTTAGAGAGCTTCAGGAAGAGTGAAGGGAAAACTCAAAAAGCTTTCATCATATACCGCAGACCCATCGGGCATCCCGAGACCACCGTCGAAAGACTGGAAGCGGAATTCTGCCCGATCGCCGGGCTACTTCAAGAGACGAATGGCCAAATGCACCAGAGGGATGAGGAAAAGGATGATCAGTATTATGGCCACCAGCTTAAAAAGTCCGGACTTGTGTCGGGGAAACTCATAGCTGCAGATGGGACAGCGTTGACTTGTTTTGGGCACCTCAACCGCGCAGTTCGGACATTCCCTCTTGCCGTTTCCCATCAACTCGCTTACCTCCCCAAACTCATCATCGTGATGTCTCCAAGACAACTTCGGCTTATCAAGCCTGTCACGGTCTCGAATCATCGGAGCGCACCGCCTTTGCTCCGGCGGTCACTCCTTCTGAATAGCGTATAATAAGACGACCAGGATGAGGGAGAAGATGGAGTCAACCAGGAAGAATCTCAGGCCCAGGCCTGTGCCGAAACCGATGAGAAGGCTGACGACGAAAAACAAAATCAAAGCGAGAATAGATGCAACAATCACACCTCGGTACCTGACGACGTCTCTTGAGCAGACAAGCAGGATTAAGCCAGCCCAGATGACGAATACTCCGAGCAACCTGTAAATGTAGACAAAGTAAGCATCGCCGGACCATAGGTGTCCCATCTGGAAAAACCTGAAAGTGCTCTCCCCGGCGAACAATCTCACAATACCGCCAAGCATGAACAACAGAGAGATTATTAGAAGAACCGTCCTCTTGCTCATCGTCACTCCTCCTTTCATTCGGCATCGCCGATTCGCGGGCCTTATCCTCTACCTGTCTTCGGTCTGCCGAATCGGGACGAACCACCAGTTTGTGGCATTAGAATGCGCCACGAATCACATGTTGCTACCCCTCTGTGAAGAGTTTATTTTACTCCTGGAGAAAGATCGTCTTCCCTTCAGGCTGATCTGCGCAGCCTGGTTCATCAATTTCCCTATCTTACTCACTGCTGGATGCTCTGGCGGGGCCGGCTCCGAGATGCCAGAGCGACAACGCCAAGGACGTTCACGGTGAATCACCTTGGGTGCGCACGTATTTGGTCTCGAAATCCTCGCAGAGATTTTTGACCGTAGGATTGACCAGGTCCGAGAGAGCCTTGTAGGGATCTTTGCCATGCAAGAGAACCTTCTGTTCTGACATCACTGTGATCTGGTCCATTATCTGCTCGCCGGGGGCCGGGAGTCTCCAGAACCTGCTGCCGTCCTCGGTCTGCCGGAACATGCCCAGAATCTTTGACTCATTCAACCACCCTCTCTCCATTTCTCAGGCAATCGTGGCGCAGTTGGTTCCTTCACTCGGACTGAAGGTCTTTCGCCCTCCCCTGGGCTGGTCAAAACATACTGATCGTTCTTGCCCGTCGAAAACATAATACTCCTGGCGAAGTCCTTTGTCAACGCAAACATTGGCTTTTGCCTCACAGCGGAGGCAGGAATTGCTTAATGCTCAGGTTCCATTTAGGCAACTTGAAGTTGCCAACTTCATAAGACTTCCAGAGCGAGAGAGGGTTCTACAGGGCTTTCTATCTCAACAAGGAAAAGACCTACATGGAAGATCGACATGACGATTCGAGGAATGAATACCTCTATCCTGATTTTGGATTCACGGTTTTGGGAAAACCTTCAGACAGCCTCTTGGATTTTCAACGCTTCTCTCTTATGAGCGTGACCTAGTACTCCAGCGCCTGCCTTGGTCTCATCCAGACTCGGCTCCGTGACGGTTGTCTGTGCGTTTTGCGCCGGCTCTGGCGGCGATGCGTTGCAAGAGGTCTCTATTCTCGACCAGGGCGCAGCCCAGTCGCCCGCGGCGGACCACGGCGTCGCTTGATCTCACCTCGGTTAGAAATCGTGACCGTAGTATCTGGTCCAAGCTTTTCTCCCTGACATTATCGCTGGCAAAGTGAGCAAAGGGACATGCTTCCACGTACCCTTCGGCATTGATGTGCACGCTTCCATTGATGACCGCCCTGCACCTGTTATCTCCCCAGTATTCATCGTCCGGAAGATGAACCAGGATTATGGGTTTGGTCTTGCGCATGTGTACCACTGTTTCCCGAAAGTATTTCTGCTGTTCGTTCTTTAGAACCAGCTCCCATTCCGCAGCGCTGCCGATGGGGACGTACTCGGTGTAAAACCCCAGGGCACAGCCGCGCTTCAGCATTTGGTCCATGAAGGTATCACTGACCAAGGTTTCGAAGTTATCGGTTGCGACCGTGGCAGAGAATCCGAAGACTACACCTTCCTTATGCAGATATTTCATGGCCTGCTCCACCTGATGGTGCACGCCGCTTCCGCGTCTGGCATCGGTATGTTCTTGCCATCCTTCCAGACTCACTATCGGCACGATGTTCCGTGCCTTGGCTATCTTTCTTGCTGTCTGCCGATCCAGCAGCGTGCCGTTGGTGATCATAAGAAACAGAAGGCGCCTGTGCTGCTGAAAGAGATCCAGGATGCCGTCGCGCATCAAGGGCTCCCCGCCGGTGATGACGAACAGAAACACG
>CAYFQZ010000611.1:0-7478 GCA_964345305.1 uncultured Ignavibacteria bacterium
TATGCGATGGCAGAGGCCGCGGTGCATGCGGTGAGGGTGGGGGTTTCCAACTACGTCCCCGAGCCAATTGATCCAAACGAGCTAACAGAGGTCCTGCAGAGAGCTCTGGAGGAGAGACAGACTGGAAGAGACGACCTGTTCTATTACCAGAAGTACATTTGGGCAAGGATGTTGGAGAATGGCATCGTGGAGGTCGGTGTGAATGAGAAGCTTCGGGAAGACGTGGGCGACATCATCTACGTCGATTTGCCTTGTCACCGGACCAATTCCGAACACGGAAGGATGTTTATCCGGGCTCTGGCCGCGGACAAGAAGATGCATAAGCTCAGTGTCCCTATTCGGGGTCGGGTCGTTGCCATCAACTACGAGGTCAATTTCAATACGGATTTCATAAACAAGGACCCGTTTGGGAAAGGTTGGGTTGTTCGACTTGAGCCCTTCAACCTGGCGGAGGATCTGACCAGTTGGTCCGGAAACATCTCGTCCTTCTCCGACCCCGGAAAAGCTGGAAGGGGTTCTCCAAATAAGGGCGACGTCTCAGATTCAGAACCGAATGTGAAAAACGAGACCGAGATGAAGGAAAAGCCGGAAGCGGAAACAGAAAGATGATGCAAAGAGAGGAGGAGTAAAAATGTATGTAGCCATATTTCTGGGATATTTCTTCTTCATCGCAGCCATACTACTTGATGTTCTGGTCATGCGAGGCAAGAAGGCCAAACGAAGGGAGAGGCTGCCTTCGGCAGCTGGACTGGCTCCCGCACCTGCCCCCGCCGTGAGTGCAGCGCACAACGTGTTGGTGGTTGATGACGAAAACACCGTCTGCAACAGTTGTAGGAAGATTCTGACCCAGGTGGGGTACAACGTAGATATCGCGTTATCGGGACGGGAAGCATTGAACAAGATTAAGGGCAATGGGTTCGATGTGGTGATCGCCGATTGGAAGATGCCGGAGATCGACGGGATCGAGGTGGCCAGAAGGATAAAGAAGGAAAAGCCGAATATCGCGGTGATACTGATCACCGGCTATCCTTCTGTGGAAGGCTCGATCAGGGCCATCAGATCCGGGGTGTCGGACTATGTGACAAAGCCCTTCACTCCACATGAGCTCAACGATGCGGTGATCCGGGTCTTGGAGAAGGCCGGCCGCATTCCTGCCGCAGCACGAGCTTAGCAGGTCGTGGAAATCTGCCGGAGTCGGTCATTGGGCGGATGAACCAGATAGTTCCACTCAATGACCACTCCGGCCTCTGTAGTCCAATCTCTGCGGAATTAGGTTGAAACGAGAAAGGAACCGTGCAACCAAGGAGTCGTCGGATGATAAAGCCCAAAGCACTCCTGATTGATGTCACCAAGTGCATAGGTTGTCAATCGTGCGCCCAAGCCTGCAAGGCGGCCAATGGTCTTCCCGGGGAGGAGGAAGAAGAACTCTCTGCAACGGCGTACACCGTGGTGAGGCAAAAGGATGACGTCTATTATCGTCGATTGTGCATGCACTGTAACGATCCAACCTGCGTCTCGGTCTGCCCGGTAGGGGCTTTTGAAAAGACTCCGCGTGGTGCCGTCATCTATCACGCGCATAAATGTATAGGCTGTCGTTATTGCATGCAGGCGTGTCCTTTCGGCGTGCCGACTTATGAATGGAACAAACGTGCCCCCAAGGTGAGCAAATGCATCATGTGCTACCAGAGACAGAAAGAGGGAAAGATCCCGGCCTGCGCCGAAGCATGTCCCACGGAAGCCACTATATTTGGAGACCGGGATGAACTGATTCGGGTGGCACGAGCACGCATAAAAGAGGACCCTGATCTCTATCTGGATCACGTTTATGGTGAGAAGGAAGCCGGAGGAACTTCGGTCTTGATCTTGTCAAACGTTCCGCTCGAGACACTCGGCTTCCCCGCCAATCTCGGAGACAGTTCCCTGCCCGAATTGACTTGGGCGGCGCTAAAGAAGGTTCCCAGCATCGCGATTTTCGGTGGCGCGTTTCTCTACGGGATATGGTGGATCATCGACCGCCGGATGGAGGTGGCCGAATATAGACGAAAGCAAGCGGAGTCCAAACCGTCAGATGAGATATGAACCTAATGCCGCATAACCTCGTGTGGAGCTGATAACGAGAGGGAGACAAAGGTGAATTTCAAACTGCCATTCCGGTTAACGTTCTGGAGAGTGTTCTTGCTGTTGACGTGGGCGGCTGGTGTGATAGCTGCAATCGTTCGCTTTACCGGGGGGCTGGGAGCCTCGACCAACCTGAGCGACAAATTCCCCTGGGGACTGTGGGTTGGCTTCGATGTCATATCCGGCGTGGGGTTGGCCGCAGGCGGGTTTACCATCGCTGCCGCTGTCTACGTATTTCACGTGAAGCGATTCTATCCTGTCCTCAAACCCGCAATCTTGACCGCGTTTTTAGGATACCTCCTGGTGATTGTAGGTCTTCTCTTTGACGTGGGACGGCCGGACAGACTCTATAACCCGCTCTTCATGGGAAATCCGCACTCGGCGCTATTCGAAGTTGCCATGTGCGTCATGTTGTATACCACGGTTTTGTTTTTTGAGTTCAGCCCCAATCTGTTTGAAAGATTGGGCTGGAGTCGGCCCAAAAGGTGGATAGGCAGGGTATCCGTTCCGCTGGTAATTGTGGGGGTCATCCTCTCCACCATGCACCAGTCCTCTCTGGGTTCCTTGTTCTTGATCGTGCCCCAGAAGCTTTACACCTTCTGGTATTCACCGTCTCTGCCGCTTCTGTTTTACGTCTCCGCCATTGCGGTAGGATGCGCCATGGTGATCTTCGAGTCGCACCTGAGCTTCAGAGCTTTCGGTCACCGTCTGCAAGAGGATGTGCTGGCAGACATAGGGAGAATTCTTCTGGTGGTTTTGGTCATGTATCTGCTCATGAAGATTTATGATTTTTACGTCCGGGGAGTTTGGGCCGAACTCTTCCTGCCTCGCATGGAGACTGTGCTTTTCTGGTTGGAAATCTTGAAGGGGGTAATCGCTCCTATCGTCTTGCTCTCCATACGAAAAATACGGGTGTCTGCCAGGGGCCTATACTATGCTTCGATATGCACCATCTTCGGCTTCCTGCTAAACAGGTTGAATGTCTCCACCACTGGCTTCGTTGCCTCCTCAGGAGTCAACTACTTCCCATCGTGGATGGAGATCGCCATCACCCTCGCCCTGGTATCGACCGGGTTCTTCATTTTCGCCATGGCGGTTCGTTATCTGCCGATCTTTGAGCATCCAAAGACAGGTGCGGAACCGGAAGCAGCCAGAATCCCGGAGAGGGTCTTTGATGCTGAAACGTTGCATAGGTCGTGATCAAATGTAACGGCGCATGCAATAAGAAAAGATTAGCCCCCAAAGAAAGGGGAAGGGTCCAGGTTCCCTTCTGAAGCATTACCCTTCCCCTTCCTCCCCATCCTTTCCAGAGCTGCTCAAAATAACTTGACATGCGAGCCTGTTAAGCGTAAACTTGATCATTGATCCATCTCTTGAGGTTGGTTAAAGCACATAGTAGTTTCTCAGGTCAGGTGCCCGGCGCCCATACAGGCCCGTATGGCGGCTTGTCCGAGCACCTGATGAATAAAACTCACCCCCTTGATCCCCCCTGCGGGCGTCTGCCTCTCTTGCAAAGAGAGGGGGTATGGGGGGCGAGTTAAAGACATCCATGTCAGTTTGTAGTTCAGATTTGGAAGTCGAGTGCCCTGTGCCCCGGCCGGTTCGCCTAAGCACCTGACAAATGAGAGTATCAGGAGCACGGGACTCCGGAGTATACGTTCTATGTTCATAGTTATGAACCATGAATAGTCTTAAGCTGCGAAAGGCCGGCCCCAACGATAGCGAATTCGCCTATTGCACAAGGAGGGCGGCATTCAAGGAGTACGTAGAGAAGGTTGAGCTTTGGGATGAAGACGAGCAAAGGCGGCTTCATGAACGGCGATTCGGGGCGCAGGACTTTCGGGTTATCAGTCAGGCAGGCACAGACATCGGGATCATGGCCGTGGTGAAGGCACCCGACTGCGTGAAAGTGAATCAGCTATTCCTTTTGCCAGAGCATCAGGGCAAGGGCATCGGCCGCAGGTGCATGCTGCTCATCATGGAGGAGGCGCGTCAGCTGGGTCTGCCCGTGCGCCTGCGCGTGATGAAGGTCAATCCGCAGGCGCTGGCGTTCTTCCAGCGGCTGGGATTTGTGCGCATCGATGAAACTGATACTCACCATGTGATGGAATGGTGCTCATAACAACAGCCTGCAGCCGACTCCCTGGCGCGTGGCTGCGGGCGGCCGAAAGCTGAGCCGTGAGGCACAGCGGGAAACCATATAAACAGAAATTAGGCAGCAATTAATGGAGGAACAAAATGAAATTCGAACTGGTCATGCTTCCCTTGATAGTGATAATAACATCGTGCAACTCCGATTCGACCAAGGAAGAGGCAAACGTTGAACTTGTCAAAAAATACTATTATGCAGTAAATAATAAAGACACTTCCTCGGCAGATAATTTTGTCTCAGCAAACTTCACAAAAATTAATAATGACAAAGTAGCAGACCAAAAAGGTCCAATATTACTTTCTGAATCCATAAAGGATCATATGGAGAATAACACAGAATACAAATTTACGATAGATGACATTTATTCTAACAAAAACAAAGTGACTGTGAGATGGCGATGGGAAAGTATCAACATTAGGTATGGAGAAGAAAAAAGAGTAACTAGTCAGGGGATATCAGTATTCGAAATTAAAAATGGAAAAATTGATGTATTATGGCAAGCATTTGATCTTCTGGGATTCAATAGACAATTAGGCATAAACTAACCATGCTGCCTAACGATGCATTAAGCTGAGACAAAGGCAGATTTGTCGGATTTGTTTCGGCTTGGGCGGGTGGCCCACAGCTGCGCTGTGGAATAGTTGGTTGGAGCAATCAGTCCACAGCTCAGGTGCCCTCCCCACCTGACAAATGAAAGTGTCCGGAGCACGCGGCTCCTGATCTATCAGCTGACCGACCAGCTACCGCCTGTAACGTGGGGCGCCGCAGCAGAACCTTCCACGGTCTTCAGAACCTTTTCGAGCTCCCAACTGCTCGCCATCTAATAGGTTTGCTTCACGACTTCTTATCTCGAACGAAAACCGGGAACCGGCGCTCTCTGGAGACCGTATGAACGTAGGTAAACGGGACAGCATAACAGATCACGAAAGGTGGTGTGGAATGAAAGTTGGCAGCTTCACTGAACGAGATGTGCTACGCTTGGCTAAGAGAGCCTACAATGAAGGGGACGCAGGATTTGAGATCAAATCGGACAAATGCGCCTTGTTGGTTATCGACATGCAAGACGAGTTTGTCAAACCTCATTGGTCTCCAGATTGGGTGCCAGAGGCAACCAGACAAGTACCCCGCATCAAGAAGCTGATTGAGCACTGCCGGAGCAAGAATGTCCCGGTAATCTACACAGTATACTCAAACACACATAATTTCCTGGACCGGCCGAAGACCGGGAAATTCATGCCCGGGCGATATTCGGAGCTGGATATCGATTTCTCTGTATTCTTTGTGAATGGACAAGTTTGGCATGAGCTTGCTCCTCGAGAGGATGAGATCATAATCAAAAAGTCTTCCTACGGAGCATTCTATGACACGCCCTTAGAGACGATTCTAAAGAATATGGAAAAAGACACGGTGATAATATGCGGGACAATAGCCAACTGCTGCTGCGGTACAACAGCACGACAGGCTTATGAGCGGAGCTTCAAAGTAGTTTTCGGGGGCGATGTGACGTCAATCGAGGATCCGGAGATGCGAGAGCCGGAGTTGCGGGCTCTAAGGAAATGGTTTGCCAGGGTCTTGAATGCAGAAGAGATTATCAAGGAATTGAGTTGAGCCGTCTTCGAGTTCTGCCGGGGGGTACTTGTGGGAGAAGAGTGGCAGGAGCCTGTGGCTCGTGACCTGCTGCCGACGCGACAAGAAGGGGATAGAGCAATGTCTCAGATGGGGGCCACCGAGCAGTCTGAAGACTGCGGCCACCCGCCCTTCCTTTGGGGTGAGGGAGTGCTCCCAACGCTACTGGAATGAAGAGTGTCAGGAGCCTGCGGCTCCTGACCTACTACTGAGTAAGGGAGGACGAATCAATGACCGGTGAGCAACGTCAATCAGTTTCGAGCGGCAGTCCGTACGAGCCGCTGGTGGGAATTTCCAGAGCGGTGCGTGTCGGCCAAATGATTGCGGTCTCTGGAACGGCACCGTTGGGTCCAGACGGCAGGACCGTGGCCGTTGGTGATGCCGAACAGCAGGGCAGACGATGCCTGGAGATTGCCCAAGAGGCGCTTGAGAAACTGGGGGCCTCCTTAAACGATGTGATTCGTACCAGAATCCTCCTTACCAGAATCGATGATTGGGAGAAGGTGGCCAGAGTCCACGGACAGTTCTTTTCGGAAATCCGGCCGGTCAGCACCGTAATGCAGGTGAGCCGCTTCGTGGATCCCGATTGGCTGGTCGAGATCGAAGTCGACGCCGTGGTTCGCGACTGAAGCTTTCAAAAAGTGCCGGAGCAGGGACGAACACGTGCAGGTCCGCAAGGGCGTTTGCTCAGGTTAGCTTTTCCGATCTCCTGTCCCGATGAGTCATCGCTGCATTTGTCTCCGGCGACAAGTCATCCTCGGAGGTTAACGCTATGACACCAAGAGAAGTCGTAAAAGAGTGGATAACGAGATTCAATGCGGCCGACATCGAAGGACTCATCAGGCTTTATGCCCCTGACGCAGTTAATCATCAGGTGGTGACTGATCCTCTCCGCGGGAGGGATGCGATCAGGCGGATGTTCGCCATCGAGTTCGGCCGGGCCAAAATGGTTTGCATAGAGGAGAACCTTCTGGAATCCGGCGATTGGGCGATTCTGGAGTGGCGTGATCCTCTGGGTCTGCGGGGCTGTGGATTCTTTCAGATCAAGGATGACCAGATCGTGTTTCGGAGAGGGTATTTCGATCAGCTCACGTTCTTCAAGATTCAGGGGCTGCCCGTTCCAAAAGACTATCTGAGCAGCTGACACAAGATAATGTGGAGACGCTCCCGGCCGCGCCGAAAATGGTGGTGGATTCTGGCGCGGCATCGCACAATTCATTCGCACTTTATGACCAAGGAGTTGACTATGAATTCTAGAGCATACCTGTTGAACACACTGTTGATTATACTTTCGATGGTTTTGCTGGGATGTCATTCTCAACCAGATTTTGAAGCATTAAGGTCGGAGATGTTAGAGCTTCATAAATCGACAATTGAAGCACACCTGAATAAGAATGTTGATTTTCTCGTTCAGAATTTATCTGGGGATTTCATGTCGGTTTCCAACGGAGAGATAGATTATCCGACAAAAGAAGAAGTCAGATCGGAGTTCAGCAGCTATTTGAATAATACTGAATTTTCGGAGTACAGAGATCTTCGTGAACCGATAATTGGCTTCTCAAAGGATGGTTCGGTTGCCTGG
>CAYFQZ010000612.1:0-8624 GCA_964345305.1 uncultured Ignavibacteria bacterium
GGGATACTATGCGGGTGGACGATTGGCCGACCGTTACCCGACACCGAAAACGCTCCTGCACCTGATCTCCGCCGCCGCCCTTTACGTGCTGGCCGTGCCCATCCTGAGCGGATTGGCTATCGCTGCGCTGGCTCCCGAAGGCCAAGAAGTGGATATCATTTTGGGTCCGCTTTACGCGGCGTTGCTGCTGTTCGCCGTACCCGGGTGTCTGCTCGGTACGGTGACGCCTTTCTGCGTCAAGTTGCTCAGCCAGCGAACACACAATAGCCGAGTCGGGACCTCTGCGGGGACCATCGCGATGTTGTCCACCGTCGGCAGTGTCCTGGGCACGTTCGGCGCGGGCTTTGTTCTGATACCGGCTGTCGGCGCCAGGTCGATATTCGTGGTGGTGGGACTGTGCCTGGCGGTGACTGCCGCGTTGGGCTACGCGGGACTTGTAGGGTCGCGGTTTCGGTCTCTGCGCAGCGCCGGGCTGGTGTTGATAGGAGCTGCCGTTCTGGGATTGGCTTCGCAACTTGGCCTGGAATCGACTGCGGCGAACGTCGTGTTCCAGAAAGACACCTTCTATCATCGCATCTCCGTGATGCGAATGAATGCCCCTGACGGACGTGGGGTGACCTTCCTGCTAACTGATGGCGCGGCGCAGGGAGCGCAGGCTGATGAAGGCGAGCGTCTGGTCTATGAGTACAATCGGTACTATCGCCTGGAGCGGCTGTTTGCCGATTCGGTACGCCGGGCGCTGTTCCTCGGCGGCGGAGCCTACGCTACGCCGGAGTGTCTGGCCGACGACCACCCGGGTGCTGTCGTGGACGTCGTCGAGATCGACCCCGAGATCGAGCGTATTGCCCGGCGGTTTTTCCGGCTGGACGACTACGAAGGCCGGGTACGACCGCTTGTCGACGACGCTCGACGCTTTCTGGCTGCAAGCGACGAACGGTACGACCTAATATTCGGCGACGTTTTCCGGGGAAAGCAGACCGTACCGCCGCACCTGGTGACGCGCGAGTTCTTCGAGCTGATCAAACGCCGTCTCACCGCCGACGGCGTGTACATGATGAACGTGATCGGTGCGCTGCAAGGGCCACGAAATCGCCTTTTCGTTTCCGTAGCGGCCACGCTCCAGGATGTGTTCGGCGAGCTCTACGTCTTCGCCGTCCATCCAAATCGCCCTGCCACCCAACCGCAGAACCTTGTGCTGGTGGCACCAAAGCAGCAGCGGAACTGGAACAGGATGGATCTCGTGGAGCGAGCTGGAAGCGACGCGGTAGTCCAGATGGCAGGAAACCTGGTGAGTGCGGATGCATTCGATCTTTCCGGCGCGACGTTGCTGACCGACGACTTCTGCCCGGTTGAATACTTGGTGGCATGCCAGCTTCGCGACTAGGATGGACCGAGACATCTCTCCTCCCGGCCCACTGTAATTGCAGCTGAGTTGGTTTGCGAAGTGCCTCTCCGAGCACGGACTCTGGAAGTGACGACAACTGATGCAGATGAGCGTGATAATCAACAGTGGAATATGTTCCACGCCTCGCTCATCTTTCCTCTTTCCTGAATATGTTTTCTGCGTGCCGCTTGGCAATCATCGCCGATTCGGCGCGTATATAGCATAAAGGAGATGAATTTAATCCAAAATACCTGTTGACTGATAGTGTTTGGCTGCTATATTAATATTGGCTGCAACTGCAAGGCTGTCTACGAATTCTCTTCGACGCAGCTTGTCCCCGGGCTCAGCCCGGCCTTAGGCTTTTGATCCCCGCTTCGGGGCTGTTCTCGATCCTTAGAAATGCGCAGGAGAGTCTAGCATGACAAAGAGGCCGAAGTTTTGCAGTAGACTGGTTCTATGTGTTGGTTTCCTCTTATGCCTGTCGACCAGCTCTTTTTCCTCCTGGCCTGAGTTTCCGCTCGGTTCCGAATGTCTTCCGGACGACGCTCACGGGACTCAGTCTTCACCGTCAGTCGCCCGGGGTGCCGCCAACTTGCTTCTAGTCTGGGATGACGAGAGGATCAGCACGGAGAGGGACCTGTTCGGCGCCAGGTTCACTCTGGCCGGAGAGGCTCTCGATCCCGCGGGCCTTGAGATTTGCACGGCCTCCGGCTGGCAGACCTCGCCCCGGGTGGCCTGGGGAGATCAAGTCTACCTTGTAGTGTGGCAGGATCACAGAACCGGCTATGCGGATGTTTACGGTGCCAGGGTGGACTCTGAGGGAAACGTACTGGATCCGGATGGATTTCCGATTTGCGCAGGAGAGTGGTGGGCGGAATCCCCGAGTGTGGCCTGGGACGATACGAACTTCCTGGTGGTGTGGTCGGATGACAGGGATTTGATCTCACATGACGTCTATGGCACCAGAATCAATCCGGATGGTGCCGTCTTGGACGGTTACGGCTTTCGGATCTCCTCCGGGTCGTTCAGAGAGATCGGCCCGTCTGTTAGCTTTAATGGCCAGAACTATCTGGTGGCCTGGGAGGTCGAGGGAGGGTGAGGTTTTCCGCCGGAGATCCGCGGTTCGCGGATCACGCGACAAGGCGTCCTACTGGACCCGTCAGGGATCGACATCGCCACCCACGAGAGAGGACAAAGTGCTCCTTGCTGCATTTCGATCGGAGAAACGTACTGGGTGAGCTTCCACACTCAGGCGTGTGACAGCACGTATGCCAACGTCTACGCCGCTCGCTTGGACCGCTACGGGACGGTTCTGGACGCGGACGGATTGCCTGTCTGCACCGCGGAAGGAGAACAGAAAAAAACCAGGCTGGCAGCCGGAGATGACCAGGCTCTGATACTCTGGGAAGATGATAGGAACTACGCCAACACCGCCTACGACATATATGGTGCCAGGGTCGCTCTCGACGGAACGGTACTGGATCCGGGTGGGATGAGTATCGCCCAGATCGACCGGTTTGAGGAGGCTCCGGACATCTGTTGGACAGGAGAGACCTTCCTGGCCATCTGGCAGTCAAGCTATTATGGATTAGAGGGAGACGTTTTTGGGACGCGGGTAGACACGCTGGGAGCCCTTTTGGATTCTGTGCCCCAATTGTTGTCCTCTGCGTGCGATGCCCAGCTATCCGGAAGCTCAGCCTGGGGCGGACAGTTTTACCTGACGATATGGGATGGGGGAGGCGACCTGCAAGGCACGCGAGTGGACCATTTCGGAAATATCCTGGATTCAACGGGCATAGATGTCTCCTCGGTGCCCGAGAGCCAGGCGGCACCGGATGTGGTCTGGGGCGGCCAGAATTTATTTGCCGTGTGGGAGGATTCCCGCGCCGGTAAGCCGGATATTTACGGTGCGCGGATCGATTCATTAGGCCAGGTTCTGGATACCCTGGGCCTGCCTATCAGCCTCGATCCTGCAACGGATAAGAGGCTTCCTGCCATCGCGCATGACGGAGGCAACTATCTGGTCGTGTGGCAGCAGATGCTTGATTCGACCGGGTCGTACTACCGTGTCGAAGGTATCCGCATTTCCGCGGACGGTGTTCCGATCGGTCCACAATCATTCTCGATTTCGTCGGGAGACAAGGCTGGTAACCCGGACCTAGCTTTCGGGGGCGGAAACTATCTGGTGGTGTGGGAGGATAATCAGTTCTATGACATCTAGGGGGCACTGGTGGATACGATAGGCACCATCAAATCACAGTTTGGCATTCGCACCGGCAGCGGATTGCAGGAGGACCCCGCGGTCGCTTCCGATGGCCAAGGTTTTCTGGTGGTGTGGGAAGATTTCGGCTCGCACTGGCCCAATGCCGACGTTCTTGCGGCCAGGGTCACCTCGACCGGAGTGGTGCTGGACCCCGGCGGAATAGAGGTGTCTGCGGCAGCAGACGCCGAACTGATGCCCTCGGTGACCTTCGACGGCAGCAACTACGTCGTGGCATGGAAGAGGGAAGTCGACGTTGGGGGGCAGGTGTACGTAGGCAGGGTAAGCCCGGAGGGTGCGGTTTTGGACCCTGCGGGAATACTCATTGCGGACGTCTCTGCCTACTCGTTGACCTCTCTCGCTTCGGGCCCGGTCAGCTGTGGTCTTTCCGATACGGTGGGACAATCTCTTCTGCTCTACTCAAGATATCAGGGCCAGCCCTTCAACTCGCCCCGCATGTTCGGAGCGCTTTTCTGGGGCCAGCCGGAGCCAAACTACCCTCCGCAGTCTTTCTCCCTGCTTCTTCCGGTTGACCAGGATACGGTGATGAAACCTGTCGACTTAGACTGGGAGGATGCGGTCGATCCCAACTCCGGGGACCAGGTCATCTATTCCGTCTACCTGAGTTACTCGGAGTCATTCCATCCGGACTCAACCCAGGTGACCGACGGTTTGACCTCAAGCGATTTCCAGGTTTCACCGGAAAGGGATAGTATCACTTACTGGTGGAAAGTGAAAGGGCAGGACAGGTGGGGTGAGGAAGTCTGGTCAAACGAGATCTTCAGCTTCGATCTGGAAAGCTACGGAGACGTCAATTCCGATGGTACTATCGATCTGGGCGACGCGGTCTTTCTTATGAACTACCTTTTCAAAGGGGGCCCCTGGCCTGAACCGTTGGCTGCCGGTGACGTGAACGGGGACTGTGAGGTTGATGTGGGCGACGTGGTGTACCTGCTTAACTATCTGTTCAAGGGAGGCTCAAGCCCCGTCGCAGGTTGCGCATAGTCTGACAGCTTCCGGGCAGGAATATCAGTTTGGATCGCCAAGCAGCACGAAGCCACCCCACAGCAGCGGATGAGTGGATTCGCCTTTCGCGCGGTGGTCGTTCAGAATCTTGAGCGCCGCCTTGCGTAAGGCTTCTTTTTTTGTATCACCACTCATCCAGTTGTTGTAGAATGCCTCCATCAATTCCCTGGTCTCCTTATCCTGCACCTTCCATAGACTCAAGATTATGGTGCGGGCGCCGGCATGTTGAAAAGCTCTGCGCAGACCGTACACTCCCTCAGAATTCTTAATCTCTCCCACGCCGGTCTCACACGAAGACAGTACCACCAGCTCCGTCCCGACAAGATTCAGGGCTGATGCTTCAAGCGCGCTGAAGAAGCCATCCTCCTGATTTGCGTCGAACCGGTAATCTCCCGTTATCCCAAGATTGGCACCCGCAAACGCCAGTCCGCAGCGAAGCAGAGGATTCTCCAGCACGCTGCCGGAGACGTCGGGAGCGGGGCAGAAAAAACCGTGAGTCGCCAGATGCAGAATCCACGGTGCGCTTTCCATCGTTTTAAGTTGTGGATCCTGGCCAAAACCCTGTTGACTAAAACGCATCCTTGGTTATATTGTAAATAGCGAGAGGCTCGGAGCCTTCCTTTGCTCAACCTATGGAACCTCTTGCCTGTTGGCTTGTGCCTGACGGTCTTGAGCTGTCCGGGAGGCTGTTTCATTCTGGCTTAGTAACCGTGCACCGAAATCGCAATACGGTGAATCTGCGAAAGCCCTTTTCAGCCATGACCTTACCCGGTTCTCTTCTGTTTTGTCAGCTGTTGAACGCCCTATTGTCTGGCGGTACGGACAGACAACACAGAAGCAAGTCATGGCGTCTATGGGGCACGAGGAGATTTTCAGGGAAATGCGCTGTACCCCGATGGCAGGTTGTGTCGACGAGAAGTGTCAACGGGTCGAGCGGATTAAACAGACGTCAAGATAGAGGGAGACGAGAATGAGGAAGATCACAGCGGTTGTTGTGGCAGTCGCCATGATGTTTTCAATCAGTGCTCGGCTCTGTGCTCAGCATGATTTTGATTACACGAAGGTTAACCCACTTCGCTGGATGGACCCGCTCAGAAATCCAATTACCTATCAGGAGTATGTGCTGAGTCGCGAGTTCGCCGAAGAGTCAGGTGCTCAGCTCATCTATTCCGGAAGCAAGGGGGATACGCCCGTCTGCATAGTGATCAACACCCTTCTGCAGCCTCTGATCCAGAGCTCCTTTTCGATGTTCCTTAGCGACCTGGAGGCGGATGGTTATAACCCGAACGTCTATACTGCGCTCAACGACGGAGATGAGGTTGCTCTGAGAAACCTTCTGGTTACCGAATACAACACCCGGGGCATAGCCGGGGCCATACTGATAGGTGATCTGGCCATTGCCTGGTATGAGATGACGGAACCACCCGAATGGGGTGGGGCGCACGTGGAGTTTCCCGTGGACCTGTTCTTCATGGATCTGGACGGTGCCTGGTTCGATTGGGACACCGATGGCATGTATGAGGCACACGGAGCCGGCTCGGGGGATGTGGAGGCCGACATCTGGGTGGGGAGGCTGTTGGCCGCCAATCTCACCCAACACGGCGCTTCCGAGACGGCGATGCTTAATAACTACTTCGACAAGAATCACCGTTATAGAACCGGAGAGCTGAGGCTGGCAGACAAGGCACTGGCCTACATCGATAACGACTGGTGCACCTTAGCCTGGGAGGATGAGGTAGCTTTGGCTTACCCGCTGACCGATGCGGTCACTGATCCGTATGAGACCACAAAGGAGGATTATGAGCAGAGGGTCAGGGAGAGCACCGGCAACCGGTACGAGAATCTTCTCATCTGTTCTCACTCCAGCCCCTGGGCTCACTACCTGTACTGGGGAACAGAAGCCGGTCAATACTCCCTGTTCTATAATTACCAGATTGAGATGATCGACGTTCAGGTTCTGTTCTACAACCTTTTTGCCTGCTCTAATTGTCGATTCGTGGAAGACGACGATATGGGCAATTGGTATTTGTTTCAAAGCGCTTACGGTCTGGTGTCCGTCGGCTCGACGAAGACGGGAAGCATGCTCTGTTTCTTCGACTACTATGAGCCTTTGGGCAGCGGTGCCACCTTCGGAGAGGCGTTTCTTGGCTGGTGTGTGAATCATATCGAGACCTGCGCCGGAGAGTTCTCCCGTCCCTGGTTCTACGGCATGACCCTCTTGGGCGATCCCACGCTCAGACTCTCCAGGTTCC
The DNA here is from genome assembly GCA_964345305.1 of uncultured Ignavibacteria bacterium. Classification (GTDB taxonomy): domain Bacteria; phylum Zixibacteria; class MSB-5A5; order MSB-5A5; family SM1-73; genus SM23-73-3. Next base: position 6,923 of record CAYFQZ010000612.1, read on the forward strand.
TGGCTGATCACACCGGGGACGTCACCGGGGACGGAACAGTGGACTTAGCCGACGCGATCTTTGTGTTGAATTACCTGTTCAAGGGAGGAGACGCGCCCGATCCCCTGAGGTTGGGCGATCCCAACGCCGACTGCATGGTTAACGTGGCTGACGTGATCTTCCTGCTTAACTACCTTTTCAAGGGAGGACCCGAGCCGGCCGCAGGATGCGCCTAATGCTGAGTGCGTGCGATTATCAATTGATGTTACGGACTAACCGGGCAGCGGATTAAGTGGAATGAACTATCAACGGATGGAACGGATCAAACGGATTTGGCCGTGTTGCTGCGGGCGGCCGACGTTGGACAGCGGACGGAACGAAGCGGTCAACGGATCAAGCGGACAGAAGGGATGGCTGGAAGATGAAAACAAAAACGAGAAGGGTTTTGGCGGTCGTGGCTGCACTGTCAGCGACCGTTTCGATTTCTGGGCCTATTCTGGCCCAGTCGGACTTCGATTACAGCGAGGTTGCCCGGCTTCGCTGGATTGACCCGTACAGGAACCCAATCACCTATCAGCAATACCGAGAAGGGCGGCAGTTTGCCGACGAGTTTGACGCCCAACCGATTTACTCCGGCGGCAAGGGAGACATCCCCATCTGCGTCGTGATCAACAACCTGCTCTATTTGACAATCAGCAACTCCTTTTCGACGTTTCTCTCGGACCTGGAACTTGATGGTTATGCGCCCAGCGTATATACTGCTGCGAACAACGGAGACGAGGTCGGCCTCAAGGACCTGTTGATCTCCGAGTGGAATGCGCGGGGTATTGTCGGGGCCATACTCGTCGGCGATCTCCCCGCGGCCTGGTACGAGATGTCGGTCTGGGGCCAGGAGGAGTTTCCCATTGATCTCTTCTTTATGGACTTGGACGGGGTCTGGGTGGATCTGGATGCTAACGGGATGTACGAGGATCATCACGATGGCGGTACCGGAGATATGGAGGCGGATATCTGGGTGGGAAGACTCTCGGCCTTCAACCTGACTGACCACGATGCCCATGAGGCGATGTTAATGAACAACTACTTTGACAAGAACCATCGCTATCGAACCGGAGAGTTCCGGCTTCTGGATAAGGCCTTAGCTTATATAGACAACGACTGGCACTACTGGCCATGGCAGGACGAGGTGGCCCTGGCCTATCCGTCCACAGACGCGGTCACGGATCCTTACCAGACCACCCGGGAAGACTATATGCTTAGGGTGAGGGAGTCCGTGAACAACCAGTATGAAAATCTGCTCATCTGCGCTCATTCCTCGCCGTGGGTACACGCCCTCTATTGGGGGGACGGACCTTACGACTACTCACTTTTTCACAATTACGAGATCGAACAGATAGATGTCCAGGTCCTGTTCTACAACCTCTTCGCCTGCTCAAACAGTCGATTCGTGGAGCAGGATGACATGGGAAGCTGGTACATCTTTCAGAGTCAGTACGGCCTTCTTTCGCTGGGCTCCACCAAAACCGGGAGCATGCTGTGCTTCTACGGCTATTACGAGCCGCTGGGCAACGGGGCCAGTTTCGGTGAGGCGTTTCTTTCCTGGTGCATAAACCATATAGAGAGCTGTGCGGGAGAGGAATCGCGTCCCTGGTTTTACGGCATGACGCTTCTGGGAGACCCTACTCTCAAGGTGTCCAGATTTATGCCGGATCGCACCGGCGAC
>CAYFQZ010000613.1:0-11026 GCA_964345305.1 uncultured Ignavibacteria bacterium
GGGGACGGTTTCACAGTCACCGACCAGAAGTACATATTCAATCCCCCAGGAAAGATAGTGGTACCTGAGGAAGTTGCGTATCTTCTCCGCCAAATCGCTGCCTGCTTGACCGCTGATCATCGTGTCGGTGATCAAGACGGTGGCAAGATTATGACGCAGAGAGGTCTTCCAGGCGGGGAAGTCAGAGCCGGCTACGGCACTCTCAAGCTCGCTGGCAGTGATGATCACGTAATCGTATGTCTGCTGCCCTGCTTTGGGCCCAGGCTCCGCCGGCTCATACCACTTCTCCATCTCCTTGAAATTGACAAACAACCTGGAGGCCTTTTCATCGGCCACTCTATCCCGTTTCAGCTTCTCTACTGTTTCAGCCTCAACGCTACCTGCGAGGGGCAGGGAGTAATCGATGACGATCCGGGCTGCGTGGTAATGGATCAGTCTGCCGGATTGAGGGTGGTAGCTGAAAGGATAGAAGGAGACTGAGGCATAGGAGTACTTCCGCACAGTACCGTGACCTTTGAGTTTGCCCCTGACTTCAGGGTATGCCTGATCCGTGGAATATACCGTTTGATTGCTATTCTTCCACTCGCGCTGCAACTGTTCCACAGACTCTGAGTATCCTGGTGCGCCTGCTATGGGCAAAATCGGTGGGCTCGGCATTATCCGGTACGTGCCTGGCAGCGGCCCAGCCCCGATGCCTGTCACTTCGACGGACTGAACACGCGCGCCAAGGGGGAGGGCTATCAAGAAATTCCTCGCCGGAAGCATAGGTTTTCCCGGAGCCATCAACTGGCCGAATCCCTCCATTTCGATGACTTGCCCTTCACCTTTCTCGACGATCCTATACTCCCCCGCCCCCACATCTACGGTCGTGACTTGATCTCCGCGCACGGCAACCGCCGTCACCAGCACAGCGAAGGACATTAAAACTCCCGCCGCAGAACCACGTTTCGCAAGGCCGATTCCAGCCACTTCATTCTCTCCTTTTCCTACGGGCCACCGACTAATGCTCTATCTATAAGTATAACGGAACTTCGCAATGAAACCACGTTCTTAATAAGTCGCACGCTGCAGTTGTTTGGCGATCCTCAACAGTCGCCCGGCGAAGATCCTCCTTTAAATAGATAGTTGAGCAGGTAAACTGCATCTCCCAGATCCACGGTTTGATCGCAGTTGCAGTCCCCGTTATCCAACGGATCGGGGACAGGGCCGTTCTTGTACAGATAGTTCAGCAGATAGATCGGGTCCGCCACGTCTATAATCCCGTCGCCGTTGCAGTCCCCGCAGAGGGACACACGGACCCCTTCTCTTACCAGCGACGGGTCGCCGTACAGGTTGTAGGTGAACGGGTCCCAGTATTCAGAAAAATGTTCCCAGGTGTAATTCTGGTTGTAGAAGAATTCGGAATCGTACAGGGCATCTCCCACTTTTTCGGGCCCATCCGGGCCGTCAATCAGATACCGGTTGAACTCATAGCAAAGTAAGTCGCCACCCCCCAGGGACACCCAGACTACCCGGGTACCGCTGATGATCCCCGCTGACGAGCCGTACGACGGCTCGGTGAGCAAGTCGATGCCCATGTTCCCCCAATCGTTCGGCTCGGGATAGCCCACCAGACAGGAGACTGCGTATACGACGGATGGGTGGTCATCGTCCAGGAACGAAGAGGTGCTGATCATGTCGTACCATGCCATCTCGTTGGGATTCTGATTTTCGGGAACGCCGTCCCCATCGTCCCACGCCCATACCTTGCGTGCTACGCGGTTTGACCAGCCGTGAGCGTCCCAATTCACCACCCCGTACTGGCCGTTGCGCCAGTCGCCGATGAATGCCGCTTCGCTCAGAGCCGGCCAGTCATACTCGGAAGTTGCCAGACCTGCTTGTTCACTGTAGTGGCTTGTGGTCCATCCACTCATCAGGTCGGTCTCGATCGAGTCAATCCAGAAAGCGCCGTCGATCAGCTCGCGGCCGCTGTGGTCTTCGTTGGCGAAATACGCGATGGCGCCGGCGCCCAGGGCACTGGACTTCCAGACCCCGGTGTCCTGCTCAAAAGCAACCAGCTTGTTCAGCGTGTAGGTTATCCGACTGGGATCGTTGGTGGGGATTCGTCCGACATAGACCTCGGCCAAGAAATCCGGGCTATCCTGCCCGTATTCACCGCAGTATCCGTCTCCATCCGAGTCCCAGGAGGTTGCATCCGAGGCAGAGAGATCCGCATAGTAATAATCGGTGGGCACGTCACCCGCCCAGGGCCAAGCCGCCGGGTTGCCGGCACCGTTTGCATGGTTGTTGGGGTCTGGATAGCAGTAGCGCATCGGGACGGCGGCATAATCGCCGACCAGAAGCACATATTCAATGCCCCAGGGAACGTAATGGTATCTGAGGAAGTTGCGAATCTTCTCGGCGAGATCGCGGCCAACCTGACCCGCTACTTGGGTGTCGGTGGTCAAGACGATTTCGACATCGTATCCAAGGGAGCTCTTCCAGTCCAGAAAGTTCGAAGCGACGATGGCGCTCAGGAGTGCACCGGATGTAATGATCACGTAATTGTGGGTCTGCGACTTGTTGCCCCGCGAAGAGCCTGCGGGCTGATATAGTTCACGTATCTGATCGTAGTTAACAAACAGCCTTGAGGCTCTTGCGTCAGCCAGGTCGTCCCATTTCATCTCTTCTGACCGCCGAGCTTCATCCGTGCCTGGCGAAGGCAACTCGTAGTCGATGCTGATCTGGGCTGCCGGATAGTAGACCAATCCGCCAGACTGCGGATGATAGCTGAAAGGATAGAAGGAAACCGAAGCATAGGAGTACTTCCGCAGGGTACCAGAGCCCTTGAATTTTCCTCTCTCCTCTGGATAGGCCGCGTCGGTTGAGTACGTGGCCCGGTAGGTTCGCTCCCATTCATCCTGCAGTTCCTTGATCCGCTCCTGGAACTGCGGGAAAGCAACCATGGGGAGAATCGGAGGGGCTGGCACGATGTTAAAGCTTCCTATTATCTGTCGGGCATTAAGTCCCTCCACTTCAACGGATTGAACCCGGGCGCCAGGCGGAATGACGATGGCGTAGCTCTTGGCAGGAAGCACCGGTTTGCCTGGAGCCATAAGATACCCGAATCCGTCCATTTCGATCATCTGACCTCCGCCTTTCTCAACGAAACGATAGTCACCTGCACCGACCTGCAGCACCATTACATTGCTTCCCAGAACTGTCGGAGTTACTGCCGCTGCCAGCACAGCTGCGACAACAGAGAGCAAGACTTTAGTCTTGAGCATAGTCTACCTTCCTTATATATAGGCGGATCAAGCTTCACTCGGCCAACTCACGCCAACTGACCTGATCCGGTTAAAACAAGCTTGCCTCAGGGAATACGTTCGCATTTTTCTGCTTATTGTCAGTGACTTCCCGATGCCGCTAATGGTCGGCAAGTCAGTAGGGAAGATTGCCAATCACACGGGTTGCTGGCTTGTTTTTTCCTCCCCGGGCAAGCACACCCGGTGACCGGACTGAGATTGCTCTTCAACCCCATTCTAATTATAACTAATGATTCGAAAAAGTCAAGAGAAAGGGTGTCCCGTCGAAGCAAATGCGGGAGATACACTTGTGAAGTACGACGCAACCCCATGACCCGCACTGTCAAGGCGCAGTTATTCCAGAGACGCTTATAATTGACTTGCTTCAGGAGAGTCCTTCGGGACGGTACACGTCCTCAGTCTGGCTCACACGGCGGAGGTCCAGCCTTGAACAGATAGTTGATGAGGTAGACCACGTCACCCAGATCAATCGTTTCGTCGCAGTTTCCATTTCCCGCCTCAGAAGGACAAGGAGCCGGACCGTTTTTGTACAAGTAGTTTATCAAAAGAATCACATCCCCAAGGTCGATGATGCCGTCTCGATTGGTATCGCCCCGGGTCGCCTGGCAATACTTGATGGTAACGTAGTCCTCGGCCGTTTCGCCGCCGGAGCTATGTCCCGCAACATAAACGTTACCACTACCGTCGACGGCCAGAGCGGCAGCTCCGTCGTGATCGTTGTCCGGCCCATCGTATCTTGCCACCCAGACAAGGTTGCCGTCAGGATCATACCTTATGGTAGCGCAGTCCAAGTCTGTCGCACTTGAGCTTAATCCGGTTACATATACGTTGTCGTCGCGGTCTAGTGCTATGTCGTAAGCGCAGTCGCCGCCACCTGTGGCGCCTCCGTATCTTCTCACCCAGAGGCTGTCTCCATTAGGACGGTATTCTATGGTGGTATAATCAGCTTCGACCAAGCTCCAGAAGCTTCCTCCTGTGACGCAGACGTTGCCGGAATTATCTACTGCTACAGCGTAGGCACCATCCCACATCTGTACGGGCCCATCGAATCTTGCCGCCCAGCAAATGCTGCCATCAGGGCGATACATTATGGTCAGATAGTCGGGCTCTATCCCATCGCCTGTGCTTTCGCCGGTAACGTACACGTTGCCAGATGCATCTACGGTCAACGCACGAGCCGCGTCCACGTAGCATCCCGGTCCGTTGTATCTTCTTAACCAGGCAGTATCGCCGTTAGGATGATATTTGATGGTGGCGTAGTCATCGAAGGTGGCTGAACCGCCGTAGCTTTGTCCGGTCACGTAGACATTGCCGGAGTCGTCAACTGCCACGGAGGTAGCCCAGTCTCCCCCGTTTCCCGGTGCGTGATATCTTCTCACCCAGGCGGTGTCACCGTTGGGATGGTACTTTATGGTTGCGTAATCAGAGTGTGTTCCGCTGCCGTAACTCCAGCCGGTCACATACACGCAGCCGGAGTCGTCGACGGCTATGGCGCGGGCTGCATCGTTTTCGTTTCCGGGTCCATTGTATCGTCTTAACCAGGCAGTATCGCCGTTGGCAAGATACTTGATCGTCGCGTAGTCATAACCGGTCTCGCTGCTCCAACTTTCGCCCGTAACATAGACGTTTCCAATGCCATCGGCGGCTACAGCGTAACCCCTATCTCCGGCATTCCCCGGTCCGTTGTACCTTCTTATCCAAGCGGTGTCTCCGTCAGGGTAATATTTGATGGAAGCGTAGTCATCGAATGTCGTGCTGCCGTAGCTCTCTCCGGTCACGTAGACGTTGCCAGAATCATCCGTGGCCATGTCACGAGCCCAATCTCTGGCGTTTCCTGGCCCGTTGTAAGTCCTCACCCAGGCGGTGTCGCCAATGACCTCCGACATAACTGGTGTAGCCAACCGAATCAGGCCCGAGAAGCAAATCGCTAAAATCAGAATGGTGCGCATGATAAGTCCTCGGGTTTCGATATTACGCGTTCCTATTCCGGTTCACACGGCGCAGGTCCGCCCTTGAACAGATAGTTGAGGATGTATACCGCATCTCCGACGTCTATCACCTGGTCAAGATTCACGTCTCCCGCCTGCGGCGGAACAGGCGCGGGACCTCCCTTGAAAAGGTAGTTGCGTAGATATACCGCGTCGCCCAGTTCGACTGTCGCGTCAGAATTTGCGTCCCCACACATGAAGGTACTCACCAAGAACTGAAATGGATGCTCCTGCCAGCCACTCTGATGACCCGCCTCGTCCGACGCTCCCACTCTCCAATAGTAGAGGGCGGAATCGGTCAGTTGGTCGGGTATGGCGAAGCTGGTGTCATATATGTCAGCGTATTCATAGGATTCAGGTCCCGGCACGAACAAGCTGTCATCGTCCACCTGCAGGGTATAGAACACCGGAGAGGCTTTGCTCTCCTGCGACCAGGTGAAGGTCGGCGTATCCACGTCCACGGTATCATCGTCGGCCGGAACCAGCAGCAGGGGCAGGTCGGGCGGTGTGGCGTCCACATTGAAGCTCCAGATGTCGGAGTATTCGCTTTCCTGGGAGTCCGGGGTTCTGAAAGCCTTGACCCGCCAGTAGTACTGAACCTCGTCCAGCGGGGCAGTTACCGTGAAGACGTTGGTGTCGATGTCTTCATAGATGAAGTCGATAGTGGCAAAATCGCTTTGGGTTGAGATCTCCAAATCATAGGTCGTCTCATCGAAGTACCCGCACGGGATCCACTTGAAAGTGGGGTAGAGGGTCAGTTGATACCCGTCGTCCTCGGGTAAGATCAGTCGGGGAGCCAAAAGCGGAATCCTGAAATTCGAATAATACACGTTTTGGTTTCCGTCTCGGGTATCGGTCCAGGTGCAGTGAACCTGATCCTTGAAGGCGACTACTCCGATGTACTCGGCTATGAGTCCGGCCTTGGGCTCATCCGGAACCCTGGCCGTCAAATCGGGTCTGCTGGTCGGATTTGCTCTCTGGGGTATGGGCGCGCCGGCCAGAGCATCGCCCGGATCGGAGGAGACATCAGACACCCTGTAGCTGCTGGTAAAGGTCTCTCCTCCGTCAAAGGAGAAAGCGACGTAAGCATCGAATTTCTCATAGAGCGGCGGATCGTTTCGCTGGTCGTAATAGAGGATGATAATCGCCCCCTTCTGGTTGACCGTGACCCACTGGTGAAACTGGTAAACCGGCTGGCCCAAGGGATCATCATTGACTCGAATGGGCGTGGTCCAGGTCTCGCCTCCATCGTTGGATTTCATGAACAGAACGTCGGAATGGTAGTAGGGGCCATCCTCCACCCCGTCTGGCACCGTCAAATAGATGTTTCCGTGGTAAGGACCTCCGGTGATGTCGACGTCCATGCACACGGAATTGTAGATGTCGATTCCGCCGGGGGCGTAGTCGAGCCAATTACCCACGAAGATCGTTACCGGGTCGGAAAAGCTCTGTCCGCCGTCAGTGGACTTGACCAACACCTGGCAAGGGCGCCAGTCATCCATGTAGTACCAGTGGCGCCAGATCACATAAACGTTTCCGTCAGCGTCTACAAACGGGAAGGCAAACTGTCCTGCCCCGTCTCCACCGAAGAAGTCCGGATCACCGACGATAAGGGTGTCCTCCCAATTCCCTCCCCCATCGGTGGAGCGCACGAACATGATCCTGGTGGGGTTGGGGAAACGGGCCCAGGCCAAGTATATGTTTCCGTCACGGGTGCCGCCGGTCCTGTCGATCGCCATGAATTGTTTATCCTCCAGGTAATTTGCATACGAACCGAGAACCATATAAGGCCCCAGCCAACTGGTTCCGTTGTTGGTGGTCTTCCAGACGGCGAAGTCGCTGAACCCGTAGCCGCTCTCGTAATTCATGGTCAGAGGATAGAAGTTCCCCAGCCGGTCACCGGAGATGCAGGGGTCGGAATACCGAAAGAAGTCCCCGCCTGAAAGCAGGCTGTCGGTCCAGGTATGTCCCTCATCGTAGGAGACACCCAGGCCCACGCGCCTGTAACCCAGACGAAAGTCCCGCCACACGATCATCACCACGGTAGAGTCGACGGGCGAAATCCAGATCTGCTCCTCGTTGTGCAGCTGCGAGGTTCCGTCGGTATTGATCATCATGTCCGGAACGTCGGCCAGCCCCGAACTAAAGAAACAGAGGACCCCCAGAAGAACAAAAACGCCGGCGCAAACGTGCCGGCTCGAAATCGGTGCACCGAGATGCATCACTCTCCTCCTTTCGAGGGCGCAAGTTCACTCCCCATCTATACAGTCCCCACACACAATTTAACCGGTTTTGCTTTTTTGGCAAGCCCTCTTTGCGACTTTCGCGGTATGTGGCAACTTGGGGTTCTGTCTCAGAATCCGTCCTTGATCCGTCCTCCTAGCCGCACAACACCGAGCCGCCGTTGACGTTTATTATCTCGCCGTTGACGTACGAGGAGAGATCGGACGCCAGGAACAGTACCGCTCCCGCTATCTCCTCTGCCGTGCCAGCCCGGCCCATCGGTATCTTGCCTAATATCGCCTCTCTCTCTTCTCCGACCAGGGAGGCGTGGCTCATTTCCGTATCTACCCAGCCAGGAGCAACGCAGTTGACTCTTATGTTGTGGGCTGCAAGTTCCGCCGCGAGCGACTTGGTGAGGCTAATCAACGCTCCTTTGGATGCGGCATAATGCGAGTGAAAGGGTTCGCCTCTCTGGCCGGCAGTGGATGAAACATTGATGATGTTACCGGATTTCTGTTCTATCATAAGACGGGCAGCGGCGGCTGTAATATAGAAGACTCCGTTTAGGTTCAACTCCATGGTTTCTCTCAGCTTCTCTTCGGTCATCTTGTGGATGGCGGCGTACTTCCATACGCCGGCGTTATTCACCAAGATGTCTATCTTGCCGAACTCCGCCGCGGCGTATTCGATCATATTCTCTGCCTGAGCCTTTTGCGAAATATCCGCCTGATACGTCTTCGCTTTGACTCCGAGCTTCCTGGCTTCCGACGCCACCTCCGCAGCGGCATCCTTCCTGACATTGTAGTTAACCAGAACGTCGCAGCCAGCTCGCGCGAGCATAAGCGCCGTAGCCCTTCCGATTCCTCTGGATGCTCCGGTGATCAACGCCACTTTGTCCTTCACGGTTATCATAGTTCCTCCCGTGTTAGTTCGTTCGTCCACGCCCGCGTTCTCTTGCCTAATTTATCCAAAAAGGCGTCCCTGTAAACAGCAAAAGCGTCGGGAGACGGAGCTGAATGAAGTGGTGAGCTGCCAGACCTTGAGATGGACCGGTCAGCAACAAGTAGGCGACATTCAAGCTTCTATGAGGACGAGAATAAGCCGATTAGCCGTAGGCTAAGGCTAACATGAAACGGGTTTACGTCCTTCCGAGAATCTTCCGCAACTCGGCGAAACGAATATCGGCTCGACTTGAGATTCTAACACGCGGCTCACCACGCTCACACGTGTTCGATCTCCGTGTGACCGGAAATCTCCGAGCTGGTGGTGCAAAGGTCATCCATGGACAACTTGTGTATGTCGTCATTCCCGGTCAACCTGGCGAAATCCTTGAGCTCTTCGGTGCAGACGGCTAGGAAATTCTGGAGTCCTCTGGCCGACCTCTGTATGTTCAGCCCCGCCCTCAGCTGTGGATTCTGGGTGGTTACTCCCATGGGGCATCTGCCCGTGTGGCATATCCGGTATTGCCGGCACCCGCAGGCCATCAGGGCGGCGGTGGCAATGGCCACGGCGTCTGCTCCCAGGGCCAGCGCTTTGGCAAAGTCGGCGGAGATCCTCAGCCCTCCGGTGATTATCAAAGAGACTCCCTTGGCGCCCTTTTGGTCAAGGAACTTTCGTGCACGATGCAAAGCGAAGACTGTCGGAATCGAGGTGGCGGCCTTGATGAATTTGGGGGCTGCTCCGGTGGCGCCCGGCCTTCCGTCAATGGTTATGAAGTCCGGCGCCGCATACAGCGCGACTTCAAGATCGGCTTCAATGTTACCTGCCGCCAGCTTGATTCCTATGGGCTTGCCGCCCGAGGTCTCCCTCAACCAGGCGACTTTCTTCTTGAGATCATCCCTCTTTTTGATATCACGAAAGCGGGAGGGGCTTCTGATGTCGGATCCTTCCGGAAATCCTCTGATTGCGGCGATCTCCTTGGTCACCTTCTCTCCCGGCAAGAGCCCGCCCATGCCCGGCTTCACTGACTGGCCTATCTTCATTTCTACAGCGTCAACCCTTTTGAGGTTTTCCTCGGTCACGCTGTATTCGTTGGGTACATATTCAAATATGTACTTGTAGGCATTCTCCAGGGATTCCGGCAGGATGCCCCCTTCGCCGGAGCACATCGCGGTTCTGGCTGCAGCGCTTCCCTTGGCCAGGGCGATTTTCACCTCCCTGGAAAGGGCTCCGAACGACATGTGTGAAACATAGATGGGCGTGCCTATGACCAGCGGATGTTTGGTCCTTGGCCCTATTATTGTCTCGGTGCTGACCGGCTCATCGTGGTTTAGAGGAAGCTTCGCCAGCTGAGCGCCTTTTATTAGAATCTGGCCCCAGGATAAAGTGGACACCATGGTTCTCATCGGCTCGACTATCGATTCACCGGTTTCGGACATCCTGTGTATCGCATCCATATGAATTTCGAAATCGCCGTGCGGTCTGGGGACGTCGCCGGGATATGCCTGTGGAGTTCCTCCGGGGGCTTCAGATTCTGCGGAAGGAGCGCTCACCTCCGCAGTCGGTCGGAATTGAGATTTGTCCGACTCGCAGACCTGGCAGACCCAACCGGGTGGCAGCTGATCCCATCTCTGGCCTTCCTTCTCCTCGTCATAGATGGTCTCGCACACCGAACACTTATAGACGGCCATATTGCCCCCTCTTAAAAATCCATGTTTGCTGGTTCATAGTACTCCCTGGGATTTCTGCAGGCGGGACATTTTGGCGGCGGCTCCGTGCCCTCGTGGGTATACCCGCAGATGCTGCACTTCCACTTTATGGGCTTTTCTCTCTTGAATACCGTCTTTGCCCGGACCATCTCCAGCAGCTTCTTGTATCGATCCCGATGGTGCTGTTCGATCTTTGCGATCTGCTTGAACAGAACAGAGGCTTCCCGGTTGCCTTCTTCTTCCGCCTGCTTGGCAAAGGAGGGATACATGTCGACGGTCTCGTAGTGCTCTCCGCCGATGGCTTCCTTCAGATTGGCCTCCGTATTCCCGATGCCGCCCAGAAGCCTGAAGTGGTCCTTCGCGTGGTGCTTTTCGTTCTCCGCGGATTCTTCGAACATCTTGGCGATGTAATGATAACCTTCCTGCCTGGCCACCTCGGCAAAGAAGGTGTACTTGTTCCTGGCCTGAGATTCGCCGGCGAAAGCGGCCTTGAGGTTCTCTTGGGTCTTGCTCATGTTCGTCCTCCTGTTTTTGCTGGTTATGAAAGGAGATCGGTTCGACTCCACACCCAAAACTGCAAAGTATTAATACGGGACTTTCAGTTTCCCTTTGAACTGGAAATTAACCTCGCACCTCGTACGTGTCAAGGCTAAAAGCTGCCCGTGCCGTGCCAATTGCCCGGTGTCAAGTACCGGCCCACTTGCCAAGGTTTCGGCAGACGTGCTACAGTACACGGAGTGAAATACTCAGCAGGGCCCGGATTTTGCGAGCTTGGCTCCGGCCTCCAGAAGTGGGGCGAGAGTTCAAGAGGAAAAAGGCCGAACCTCTGATCGAGAGATTCGGCCCGTGGTGAGCCCTTCAA
>CAYFQZ010000614.1:0-8624 GCA_964345305.1 uncultured Ignavibacteria bacterium
ATGTTGTAGTTTCCGTGTTCCTCCCCCGACATGATGGGGGCGGAACTGCTTACCACGAAGGAGATCTTTGGATACCGAGCCGCGGCCAGCGGTGCGACCAGTCCCCCGCCGCTACCGCCCACGGCACCGATTCTGGTCGGGTCGATATGGGGATGCGCTTCAAGCTCTTTGGCAATGTTCACCACGTCATCGATGAAATCATCCTCCGTGGCCTCGGCGTAAACTCCGCCGGAGGGACCCGTACCCCGCTTGTAGTAAACTAAGGCGGCGATGCCGCAGCGGGCCATTCTGGGTGCATAGTACCGCGGTGACTCCATGATCAGCTCGGTCTCGTTGAACCCGCCGGGGATCAGGATCACCAGCGGCCACCTGCCGGTTGCTGAGGGTAGATAAAGCTGCGCCGACAGAGAGATCCCCTTGGATGGGATCACGCAATCCTGGATGACGTATGGCCGGGTAGTATCGCCGGGAGGGCCGAAGCACTCGGGCCTGACCAGCAGCTTCTGCACCTCTTCACTGCTCAGGATATGGTCCGATTTCTCATCGTCGCTGGGCGCCGGCATCGGCGTTTTTTGCGTCCACCCGGCCGCTGCATAGATCATTTGAAGAAAGACTGCAAGCAGAAAACATCTTGTCCTTACCTTGGCCATAGGGCACTCCGGTCATTGGGTAGAGGGTAAGGCGCGGCTCGGCGTGCTTTACAGGTTGGGCCTACCGCGCAGCCTGCTCAGCCATGTGTTCTCCGCAGCTGACAAGTGAAAGTTGCCAACCGCAACACGGTCCTGTCCCGCTGTTTCTTACGTGGCACCTGCGAATTGGTTCTCATAATCGGTCATTGCTGCTTCAACCACCCTTTTGGCGTGCGAGACGCCGTACGGTTCGCCGACCACTACCTGAGGCTTTTCATTCGCCTCAGCCTTGTATGAACTGAAGTAACGGCATAGCCGATCAGTCAGCGCACCAGGCAAATCGGAGATATCCCTCGCGTTGCCCCAGAGGGCATCGTTCGCCAGAACCGCGATGATCTTATCGTCCGCCCGACCATTATCCACCGTGGGCAGGCCGCCCACCACATTGGCCTTGAGAAGGATGTTCCCCCGCGAAATGGGACGCTCGCTCAGCACGCAAACGTCCAAAGGATCCTGGTCCGCCAGCTCGATTCCAGGCATCAGAGCTGCCACCCGGGACCCGCAATAGGTGCGGGGGATGAAGCCGTAAAGCGTAGGGGGCAAAGAGGAGGTCAACTGAGGACGGTCCACCATGAGGAAACCGGTTTCCTTGTCCAGTTCATACTTGACCAGGTCGAAGGGCGTGATCTCGATGAACGCATACACCAACCCCGGAGGATTCGGACCGACGTTCAAACCATGCCAGGGGTGCGGTCGCGAGTGATGGCAACGGGTCTCATCTGTCATATGAAGCTCCTTTGGAGATGGTCTTTGAATGCCAGAGCAGCGTCAGGAGCACAGGGCTTCTGACCTGCTTTCGGAGAGAGCGTCCGATCGGGGATCTGGGTAAGGGATACTCCGGCAGGCTGCGCACGCGGATGGGGAACCGTCGCGGATTGCGCGAGTCTCCCTGCAACTTGATGAGCCCGGAGTTGACTCAATCCAGTGTCACGACCTCGCTTCATCTCCCTTCATCGCCTGTCAAATCCCTACCCACCTCCCAAGCCCGGGCCAGGTATTCTCCCAACCTCCAATAGCTTCCGGAGTACTTGCCTTCTTTCTTATCCGGAGCAAAGAAGACCGGGTCCACTTTGGTAATATCCAGAACACCTTGGGCCAAATATTCCTCGCCTAAGTGTATCGCGGCGACCTCACCGATGAAGACAGTGTGTATGGAGCGTTCCATGATCTGGATCACCCGGCACTCTATGTTGACCGGGCATTCCATTATCATCGGCGCAGTCTGCAAATCGCCATAGAAGTTCTCGAAGAGGACTGATTTATCAACTTTCCTGCCACTGTACAAACCGCAGTAATCGAGTTGCCTCACCATGCTGGCCATTGGCTGGTTGACGCTGAAAGTACGGTTCTCCTTGATACCTGCATTGGTATATTGCTTGCGTCCGACGGAAACCGACACCGCATCGTAGCACAGCCATCCGACCAGACCAATGGTTATGTAGTTGGGCTTGCCATCTACATTTGCGCCGACTAAGACAGGCAAGTACGGGAAAAGCAAATTCTTCACCCCCATCAGATCGCTCACCTTTTTCTTGGTCACTATTTCCCTCCTTCCCATCTGAGAGTAGTACCAGGAATAACCGTAGCGGCCAGCTTGACCGTCGATTGCCTGGTTTCTGGCTGCCGCCCCGGCGCCGCTTTCCTGCGGGACAAGACAACAGCCTCGGAGACGAGAAGATCTGGACCCCGAAGGGGTCGCGTGGAGGCTCCCTGCAGACTAGTAAGGCGTCCGAGCACCCGGCAAATGAGTGGTGTCAGGGGCAGGAGGTTCCTGAATTACTGCTCCTCATCCGATTCTCGGTAGAACTTTTCTTCGAATTTCTTGGCCATTCTGACGGCCTCCCGACACCTATCTAGCTGCTCGTCTATATCCGGAATCTCGATCGAGACTTCGTCATGCTCTGCCACGAGATTCTCCAGATGCACTAACGCTCGAGGGTCTGCTGCGTTTGCCCTTATTGCCGAGACGTAAGATTTGGCTGCTTCGGAGTATTGACCTTGACCTTCCAGCGATATTCCCACGTTCTTGTATGCATTGTGTCTTTCGGGATCAATCCTTATGGCCGCCCGGCAATACCGCTCTCCCTCCTCATACTTGCCAAAATGGTTCAGGCAGTAGCCCAGGTTATTGTTGATGTAGTACCATAGCTCAGTGTGAACGGGTTCGAGTGAAAATGCCTGTCTGTAATACGTGATTGCCGAGTCGTAGTCTCGAACTTGCTCGGAGAACTGGCCCATCTTCAGTAAGTAGTGCGCTTTTGTCTCTGGATCGTTCGTCCGCTTCATCAACTGCCTGATGTAGTCCATGGCTATTGACTGCCGATTCGTCATGCTGTACAGAATCGCCAGGTCCCAGAGGGTCTCATCCGGGTCGTGCTTATTTTTCTTCAGCTTCTCCAGGAGAAACTTTTCGGCTTCCTGCGCCGAAATCCGCTTGCCTTTGAGCGGTACACGAAAAGGTATGCGAAAAGACCATTCTTCTGACATGACTTACCTTCTTCAGATCTGTAGCTCCTTTGCCGTAAGTCCTGACTAATGCCCCTTGTCACGAGCACGGGGTCGAGGGGCCACGACTGACATCCCGACCCGTCCGCCAGAGTGGGCAGCGATCCGGTCAGCTGCAGCAAACCGCTGGAAATTACTCTTCCGATGCTGCTAAAACTTATACGCTATTGCTAGCTGAACGCTGTGGTGTGAATAATCTGCCTCCAATTCGTTGCCTCCGGCGTCTGAGAATTTCGGCTTCAAGGTAGCAAAGTACCGATAGGCTAAATCGACGATGAGATTCTCATCCAGTTCGAACCCCATGCCGGCACCGGCCTGATAAGCCAATTGCCAGTCCTCGTCGTCTGCGAGGAGCCTTTGGGTGGTTGAAGCACCGGGCACGACCGGACGAGTTCCTATTGAAAAGTCTTTTAACGAGACCTGCGCAGCGCCGACACCCCCTCCAAAGTACGGTAACCATCGTCCCTGATGGTAAAAATCGTACCAGGCATTGGCCATGAATGATAGACTGGTAATATCTCCGGATCCTCCGTCGAGTCCTATGCCAACCGCATTCATATACGTGAGCTCAACGTCATCTATCTTGCTCGACCGATACCCAACTTGTGCTTCCAGCCTCAAGTTTTCCAGCATCCGGTATCCACCACCAAGATGCACCAAAAGACCAGCTTTGGTGTCTGTTCGTACTCCAAAGTCGCTGAAGTACACCGGCGCATCGACCTCTTCTCCCGGAAAATCTACCCCACCTCCGACAAAGAAATATCCCAAGTCAGCTGCTTCCGCCGCAAAGGGCAGAGCCAGAATTGCAGCTAGGAGTGCAAGAGCGGTCTTTTTCACTTCATACCTCCTTTCTGTCTGTTACATTCTCCACGTGACTACTGATTATCCGACTTCCGAATCAGGCGCGCCTGCGTGAGCATTCAACCTAACGCATCGGGCGCCCTGTATGCCTCACAAACGGATTGTGTCAGAAGCACCGGGCTAAATGCCTGCTGCTGCTGCACCTTGCAAGATAGTCAACAGGCATTATAGCCATTCATGCAACCTTGTCAATCACTTTCCGAATTACTTTTCTCCATCCATAATGTCTAACTTGAATGAGGGGTTCTCTCAGCGGCGGCATTTATGCGACCCGAGCCTCGGATGGGGCGCTGGCGACCCGCGGGCTGGACGAATTCGGCCCCGACAACTACAATGCGTACCAATTGAAGACCGGTCATTGCCACAGCGAAGGAATCTCGCATTCTGAAAACCAGAGACTTGGAGATTGCTACCTCGTCCCACCTGTGGAGAGACTGCTCGCAATGGCAGGGGTAGCGCCTGCTCGTCGGTTCGGGGTACGCTTCAGCCCGGATACCCTCGTTGCATCGGGATTATATAATCCCGACGCTGAGTTAGCGTCATTCCGGAAGAGCACAGACGGGTGGCCCCGCCTGCTCGACAGACGGGGTCTATCACACCGAGCACCCGACAAGCAAATGGGATCAGGGGCACCGGACTGCTGATCCACTGCTAATCTGGCACAATGGCTTCTTCGCAGAAGTCATCTGCCGCTGAGCGGAATTTCCTGAGCTGGTAACTGAGATTGGGGTTGAGTTGCTTGACCATTGCGTTCATATACTTCAGGGGGCCGGCATGGCAGAGAGCCTCAACGTTTTTCACGTCCAGCCCTGCAGCTTGAGCTGCCTCGTAAACAGGACACCTGCCAATCCTGAACGCAGCCCTTTGAGGGCTTTCCTCTATTACTTCAGATGTGATACCAAAACCTTCCTCAATAGAGTTTCTGGCCAACACGGCAGCTGCTTTGGCATCGAATTGACCCGTGCCAGCCTGCTCTTTTATCCTCTTGCCCCCCGTAGCGCCCATCGTCTCATCCACCTTCGTGCTCAGGGCAGCGGCTTGCTCCATGCCGATTTCCTGAGCGACCGTGTTTAAGTATGCAAAAAAGAAGGTGAATGCGTTCTTGGCACCATTAAATTTGTCCTCGACGGCCATCTGGACTCCTCCTTTCTGCAGATGTTTTTGTTCGCCACCGTAGCACACGCCACCGGATCCACCAACTCCGGGGAGTGGTGGTAGACTACTTCTCTCAGAATATCTTCCGAGAAATCACATTGCCTCTTGTTTTCTGTGACACCACCTGGTTTACACACCGGAAATCCCAAGACGCGCCCTTGCCAGTAACTAGGTGGCTCAAGTATGGGGAGTTTGCCCTTCCTTGTCGCCAGCCAAAGACAACCTACCATATCGCGCGTGAGGTTGGTTTTGCCAGATACTCAACTGACACTATAATCATCTAGGCAACCTTGTCAAGCACTTTCTGAATTGCTCTTCCCATCAGCAATCTGTTGTTTCGATTTGGGACTTCCCTGACGGGCACAGCTGCGTGCCCCTTTCCTTCCGTCGGCCGCGGCGTTCCGCCGACTTGATTGTTCGACTTCGCCCAGGATGGTTCCATCAATTAAGTCTGCCCCGCTGCGGGTCGTTGCCTACGAAGCCCTGCACCTCTTGATGCAGGGCGAAGCGCGGTCCCGCCTCCGGGAGGCTCCTCGCAATGATACCTCCTGGCGCAGCAGTTTTTTTGTTGCTTTCCGGGCGAAGTCTCGTATATTATTAACGCCTTCGGGGTGAGGTGAAATTCCTCGATCGGTGGTAACAGCCCACGCGCCCGTACGGGCCGAACTGGTGAGATTCCAGTGCCGACGGTGATAGTCCGGATGAAAGAAGGCAACACAGAGAAGATCGAGATGCACGTACTCGATCGCCCAAGCTATAATCTCACCCCGGAAGCAAACGCCGGGGATTTTTGTTATGAGTGCTCACCGAACTCGCGATACCCAGAAAGACGAAGAATTCATGCGTTTGGCCTTGAAGCTGGCGGAGAAGGGAAAAGGGAAGACCTCGCCTAATCCCATGGTAGGCGCGGTGGTGGTGAAGAAAGGCAAGATTCTCGCCACAGGCTATCACGAGAAATTCGGCGGGCTTCACGCCGAAGCGGCGGCTATCAGAGACTGCGCAGGAGCGTCGAAAGGTGCGACTCTCTATATTACTCTGGAGCCATGCTGTTTCTTCGGAAAGACCCCACCCTGCACCGACCTTATCATCAAGAGCGGGATAGAAAGAGTGGTCTGCGCTACGGTCGATCCCAATCCCAAGGTCAACGGAAAGGGTGTAAGGGCTCTGAGGAGGAACGGGGTCATGGTAGACTTGGGGACCATGAGAGAGGAAGCCAGAAGACTGAATGAAGTCTACTTCAAATTCATGGCAACCGGTCTTCCGTTCGTTCTTCTGAGTGTGGCCCAGAGTCTGGATGGAAGAATCATCCCCCAGAGCAGACCATCCGGGGGCAAGCCGGCGATCTTCTCAGCTCTGCGTCGGTCGAACCAGCCGATTGTAGATGCCATCCTCCATCACGCCAGCGAACCGGGAACTGATTCGCTGGCAACCATTCTTAAATCGACGGATTCTGCTCGGACAAGACTGATCCTGCTGGGCACCGGGCGCCAGATCGACCGCAAAATAAAACAGCTTGGGAAAAACACTATTGAAAAGGCCATCATCGTTCCCACTGACCCGAATGCCAAGAAGGTCAAAAGTCTGAACGGCCTAAGCTTTTGGAGAGTCAGAGGTAATAGAAGCGGAGACGTAAGCCTCGTTTCGCTTCTGAGGAAGGCACGAAAAGAGGGCCTTACCAGCATCTTGGTGGAGGGCGGAACGCGAATCGCTACGTCCCTTCTTAAACGGAAACTGGTGGATAAGGTCTGGTATTTCATCTCGCCGGAGATTCAGGTCAGGGGCGAAGAGTCTTTCGGCGACCTGGGAATAAGGAAGATATCCAATTGCACGGTTCTGAGAGACTGCGAATACCGTCAATCCAAAGAAGGCATTCTGATTACGGGCTATCCAGCCGGTACCTCTGCCTAGAATTTCTGACAAGAATCGGTCATGTTATAGTGAAAGACAGATAAACATGTTCACGGGAATCATTGAAAAAACAGGTAAGGTGGAGCATAGCTCCTTTAGCGGAGGTAATTTGCTGCTGAGGGTCACTGCTCCCGGGGTTTCGGCGGATTTGAAGCCCGGAGACAGCATCAACATAAATGGTGCTTGCCAGACCATCATTGAGACACGAGAGGATCACTTCGCGGTCGAGGCTGTCGAGGAGACCCTGAAGCGAACCAACCTGGGGCAGCTCAAGAAGGACGATCGGGTCAATCTGGAGCTTGCACTGCGTCCCTCAGATCGTCTGGGAGGTCATCTGGTCACGGGCCACGTGGATTTTGTGGGCGTGATAAAATCCGTTACGCAGAAAGGTCAAAGCTTCGTATTCGAGTTCGGTTTTCCCGGACAATACGAGAGTCGTTTGGTCGAGAAGGGATCGGTAGCAGTCGACGGGATCAGCCTGACCGTGGTAGAGGTGCTCAGAGATTCCTTTACCGTATCGGTCATCCCGTTCACGATGAGCAACACCACCTTGAGAACAAAGAGGGTTGGTGATACGGTCAACATTGAAAGCGACTTGGTGGGAAAATATATTGAGAGGGTTCTAACCCTCAGGAAGGACCACTCCAAGATAACGGAGGAGTGGTTGAAGGAAAAAGGATGGTAACACATTCATCGGGGAAAGCACAAGGAAATAGCGCGAAACGAGGAGATTTAGTGATGTCAGGATTGAACACGATTGAGGAGGCCATCGAGGATATGAGGCAGGGCAAGATCATCATCGTGGTGGATGATGCGGATCGTGAAAACGAGGGGGACATGATCATGGCTGCCGAGAAGGCGACTCCGGAGAACATCAACTTCATCTCCAAATATGCCCGGGGCTTAGTCTGCGTCCCCATGAACAGAGAACGCATCGACGAATTAGATCTGACGCCCATGGTGAAGGTCAATACCGCCAAGCTGGGCACCCGTTTTACCGTTTCGGTGGACGCAGTCTACAACACCACCACCGGCATCTCTGCCCACGACCGCGCCCAGACCATAAAGACCTTGATCGATCCCAGGGCCAAGCCGGACGATCTGGCCCGGCCGGGTCACGTATTTCCCATCCAGGCTCAGGATGGAGGAGTGCTGAGCAGGGCAGGACATACCGAGGCCACGGTGGATTTGGCCAGGCTGGCAGGACTGTATCCAGCCGGCGTATTGTGCGAGATCATGGATGAGGATGGGCACATGGCCCGTCTCTCCAGACTCACGGAGATGGCTAGGCAGTTTGACATGAAGATAGTCTCGGTGAAGGATCTGATCGAATACAGAACCAAGAAGGAGAAACTGGTAAAGAGAATCGTCAGCGTAAACTTCCCGACCAGATTCGGACGTTTCAAGCTTCACCTTTACAAAAGCATAATCGACGAGCATCACCACCTGGCCCTGGAGAAGGGGGAGGTCAAAGGCAGAAAAAACGTGCTCGTGCGAGTGCATTCG
>CAYFQZ010000615.1:0-8419 GCA_964345305.1 uncultured Ignavibacteria bacterium
CCTACGGATACTTCGAGGTGACCGCAGATGTCACCGAGTGGACCAAGGCCAAGTTCCTTTCAGAGGTCGGGAAACGTACCGACGTCTTCATTCGCTTCTCCACCGTCGGCGGGGAAAGGGGTTCGGCGGATGCGGTACGGGATCCCCGCGGCTTCGCCATTAAATTCTACACCGAAGAGGGTAATTACGACCTGGTGGGCAACAACACGCCGGTGTTTTTCATCCGCGATCCGCTGAAATTTCCCGACTTCATCCATACCCAGAAACGACATCCTGCCACCAACCTGCCTGATCCAGACATGTTCTGGGATTTTCTATCGCTTACTCCGGAGTCCATACACCAGGTCACGGTACTTTTCTCGGACAGGGGAACACCGGCCAGCTACCGGCACATGAACGGCTACAGCAGCCACACCTTCAAATGGTACAACGACAAGGGGGAGTATTTCTGGGTGCAGTATCATTTCAAGACCGATCAGGGCATCAAGAATCTGACCCTGGCGGAGTCGAAGCGGATATCCGGCGAGGATCCAAACCATGCCACCCGCGATCTGTTCGATGCCATCCAGCGCGGGGAATTTCCCTCCTGGACACTCGAGATGCAGATTCTGACCGCGGAAAAGGCCAAGGATTTCCCCTGGGATATCTTCGATATCACCAAGGTCTGGCCGCACGGAGAAGTACCGCCCATCAAGATCGGGAAACTGGTTCTAAGTCGCAACCCGGTCAACTATTTTGCGGAAGTGGAACAGGCAGCTTTCTGTCCAGGAAACGTGGTTCCAGGCATCGCCGTCTCGCCCGACAAGATGCTGCAAGCCAGGATCTTCTCCTACCATGACACGCATCTGCACAGATTAGGCCCCAATTACCATTTGATACCGGTCAACGCGCCCAAGAACGCACCAGAGGCCAGCTACCAGCGCGACGGGTTCATGCGTGTCGACGATGGTGGAGGCAGCGGACCCAACTACTGGCCCAACAGCTTCGGCGGACCCGAGCCCGACCCGACCTCGGCCGAGCCTCGCTTTGAGCTTTCCGGCCAGGCTGGCCGCTACCCGTTCGACTTTGCCAACGACGACTTCGTGCAGGCAGGTACCCTGTTTCGCAAGGTCATGACGGATGAGGATCGAGATCACCTAGTGGGCAACATCGTGGATCACCTGGGCAACGCCCAGAAGCGCATACAGCTCCGCCAGACGGCTATCTTCTTTAAAGCGGACAAAGATTATGGCACTCGCGTAGCCGAAGGATTGGGTTTGGATGTAAACGAGGTTAAGCGTTTGGCAGGAATGTCTGATGAGGAGCGGGCAAAGGCTACGGCGCAGTAGACTCTCTCCTGATTTCTCAGAACGATTCTTAGATGAAGGCTGGGTCAGTGCGGCCCAGCCTTCAATTTAGCATGTCGGTTGGATGCATTAGGCCGACGGCGAAACTCTCCGGCATTCTTGTGTGCCTGTCGGGCACCCCATGTGTTGTAGGTCGGAAGCGTCCCCCCCTGCGGGGGACCATCCAACATTTGCCGTCCGAAAGTCCTCACGGACATTTCGGACCTACGCTAAGATCGTCCTTCTCACCTGTCTCCGTCCGGCACATCTTCTACCCAAAGGTGGGTCTGTAGGTCGGATATGTCCCCCCTGCGGGGGACCATCCGACATTTACTGTCCGAAAGTCCTCACGGACATTTCGGACCTACGCTGAGATCATCCCCCTCACCTGTTCCCGTCGAGCACATCCTCCCAGACGCCCATACGGGCCCGTCTGGGGGTCTTCGTCTCCCCAGAGGGGAGAGGCGGGCAGGCCGATCCACCCATCCATCCTCACTCTTTCCCCAAAGCCTTGCGCAGTTTCTTCAATTCGGGCTCGCTCTCGAACTGCCTCAAGCAGAGGTTGTAGTCTTTTTCGGGAATCTCTCCGAGCCGGGCAACGAATTTCTCGCGACTGCAAATCAGACCTTGCAGTTTGTCACAGGGGAATTCGTCGCAGTAAGCGCAGTTCTCGACGCCCTTTTCGATGGCACAGGGTCTCACCGGACAGTTCTTATCGGCGAGCCTTCCGTCGCTCATGCATCCATCGCAGCGCACGTTCTCGACAGTGTACATCTCGTGACCCAGATACTTCCTCCACCCGTCGATCATCTTCTGTCTGAGGGCAGGATCATCTGAGCGCGCGGCGCATAGGTCGCATCTGTAGCCGCAGCGAGCCAACATCTTGTTCATGGCTTACCCCTTTTTGTCTTGAATTCTCGTTCCCGGTCACAGCGGCAGTTTCAGGAAATCGTCGCTTCTGAACTCTAATGTCACCGGGTCAATGCGTGTCGCCCCCGGACATGCTGCCATCATATCATCGGCACCCTCGCTGGTCTGGAATGGCCACCTGAGCACGTATGGCGGGTCGAAACGTAAGGGCTTGATCTGGCCGATCTTTGCCATAGCCCGCCTGGCTGCCTCCCGAATCACTTTTCGGGCCTTCTGAGGACTCAGCGAGATGGCAGGCGCCTGAGACATTCCCGTCACCTTGGACAACAACGCTTCCTTCACAACGACCGCTTCCACATCGGGCACCAGCTCCTTTGCCTCTTGCTCCGCAGCCCGATCGCCGCTGACGAAGACGAAAGGCACGCCGCGGTGGCCGGCGATAAGGGCGCTTGCGCCGATCTCGCCGATCTTCTTACCGTTCAGCTCCCATCCTCCGTGACACATGAGCGCCTTGGAGGTTTCGCTCATGGCGTGAAGTCCACACTGAAAAAGCGCGTCATACGAGCCGTCCAGGCCGGCCGGGCCGTCATCTCCCGCTCCCATCACCAGCTTGCACTCCGGATGTACCACTTCCGGGTCAACGGAACCCGGGAAAAGGCAGTGGCCATCCCAGGCTACAATTTCCTTGGCTCCGCCTTCCAACGCACCTTCCACCAAGGCATTGAGCTCAAGGGTCGCCAGCCGCCTGGCCTGTTCATAGTACTTTCCATCTTCCCAGCACTGGAGACGATGATCAATCACCCCCGCGACACCTTCGATGTCACAAACAACGTAGATTTTCACGCGCATCCTCCTGTTATTGCCTACATGGTTAAGGGCTTTGATGCTTTGACATTTCGCATGTGGTGGCTTAACTTACGTCCAAATCGGTTCCAGGTTTCGGTTGGGTTGTCAGTGCTGGAAACGGCAGAAGCTGCTGCTGCACGGTTTTACACTTCGCAATCCGCGTGGTTGGAGGCAGCGCACCCCGAATTAGCAGCGCCATTGAAATGCGTCGGGGCGGGTTGACTTCATGCGGAAATTTTGATATACTGAAGCCACTCGTTTCGAAAGAAGCGAATCGTTTGTCGATTTGGTCTAAGGAGATAATCTGTTGGCGAAAAACGGAGAGATGTATGAAAACGCTGTCGACGAAAACCTTGGTCTTCTTGATCCTTCTGATCGGGTTATTATTTCTGACTCTCGGATGCGGCCAAGAGGAGGGAGTCCGGAAGGGTAAAGTCCCGGTCGTCGCTGTCGGCTCTCAGTGGTATGGTCACATACCTGTTTGGGCCGGGATCGAAAGAGGCACTTTCGAAAAGCACGGCTTCGAGGTGAGCTGGCGGTTCATCGGGAAGAGCATGGATCGACTCAACGCCATATCATCTGGCGATGCCCAGTTCGCCAGCCTGGGCCAGGTGGCCATGTTAAGCGCCATGGCGCAGGGGAACAATCGTTTCTACTGGGTGGGGAACCAGGATATCGCACCTGGCTTCGAGGGGCTGGTAGCTCAGCCGGGGATCACGTCATTTGGTCAATTGCGAGGCAAGAAGGTCGGGCTTCCGTTCGGCTCATCCGTGGACCTTACAGCACGCATGCTCTTGAAAGAGCAGGGCCTTGATCCAAACAAGGACGTCCAACTCGTAAACCTTGAAGTTGGCGACGTACCCGCAGTTTTTCGAGCGGGCAACGTGGATGCGGCCATCATTTGGGAGCCAGGATTCTCTCAGTTGAAGGAGGTGGAGGGAGCCACGGTTCTTGGGATGGATACCGACACGCCGGTCTTTAAGATGTTTGGCACCATGACCGGACCGGATGTGCTGATACTGGGCAAGGGCTGGTGTGATGATGACCCAGCTCGCGCCAGGCGGTTTCTGGCAGCATATTTCGAATCGCTCGAATGGGTCAAAGAAAATCCGGATTCCGCAGCGGAGATAGTTCAGGAGAAGTACATCGTTCAGGAGGTAGAGCTGATAAAGAAAAATCTCCTGCGTTTCGTATGGCAGACACTCGAGGATCAAAAGCGTGTGATGAGTGATGAGGGCATCTTCGGGCAGACCGAGTATATCTTGCAGATCCTCCACGAGGAGATGAAAGCCATACCGACCAAGCCGGACTTCCGCCAATGGGTCCCCTTGCACATCCTTCCGTTTGACGAACCAAACAAGAGTGAATCTTCCAAAACTTGAGTTGCCATGGACGAAGAGCCCTTAGAGATCTGGACCGTTGCCGTAATCGGCGCGATTGCAGTGGTCGTTTTCCTCACCGCGTGGGAGGTTGTGGTGAGGGTCGGGGTGATCGATGCTTTCTTCCTCCCTGCGCCTTCCATGATCATCAAGCGCGCCTACTCCATGGCAGCGGTCGGAGAGAGAATCCTCATAACCGACATCTGGAAGAGCGCCACTCGCGTTCTGATCGGCTTTCTGCTCAGCGCCGCGGTGGGAGTGCCTCTGGGGTTGGTGATGGGCATGAGCAAGTATGTACGCGCGGCACTCAACCCCATCGTCTCCATCATCAGACCACTTCCGGCATTGAGCTGGATTCCGCTCTCCATGCTCTGGCTGGGCATAGGAGAGAAGCAGAAATTCGCCATCGTATTTATGGGCTGTTTCGCCTCCGTGCTGGTCTATACCGTGGCAGCTACCCTTAGAGTGGACGTGATCTTGCAGCGTGCAGCGCGAAATCTGGGAGCCTCGCGGCTGCAGGTGATTCGTCATGTAACCCTGCCCGGGGCCCTTCCCAATATCCTAAGCGGTCTCAAGGTCGTTCTGGCAATAGCCTGGACCTGTGTGATCAGCGCCAAGATGGTGGGCGCCAACAGCGGGCTGGGGTTCCGTATCTGGACAGGAAAGGAATGGTCCGACACCGGCCAGGTCCTGGTGGGCATGATCTCCATCAGTTTGACCGTTCTCATACTGGATATCCTGTTTCGCGGGGTGGAATGGCTGCTTCTTCCCTGGCAGCGGGAAGGAACGGGCACATGAGCGAAGTCATCATTCAGACCGTCCGGATCACCAAGACCTTCGGGAAAGGCAAGAAAGCCGTCACCGCGGTGGAGGACTTCGACCTGTTGGTCAACGCCGGTGAGGTGGTGACACTGGTCGGCCCATCCGGCTGCGGCAAATCCACCGTGCTCAACATGGTGGCAGGCTTCATCAGGGCCTCCTCGGGACAGATCTTCTTAGAAGGCAAATCGGTGACAGCGGTTGAGCCGCGATGCGGCATGATATTTCAGGCTTACGCACTCTTTCCCTGGATGACCGTACAGGAGAATGTGGAGTTTGGGCCCAGGGTAAACCGACTGGCCAAGTCGCAGCGCCGGGATCGGGCTCAGCGTTACATCGAGATGGTCGGGCTGACCGGCTTTGAACAAGCTTTCCCCAATCAGCTTTCCGGGGGAATGCGTCAGCGCGTAGCACTCTGCCGGGCGCTGGCCAATGAACCGGAGGTCTTGTTATGTGACGAGCCCTTTGCCGCACTGGATGCCATGACCCGCCAGGTGATGCAGGAGGAGCTCTTGCGAATCGTGGATGAGTCTGGCCAGACCGTTCTCTTTATCACCCACTCTATTGACGAGGCGCTTATCTTAAGCGACCGCATCGTGGTTATGTCGGCCCGGCCGGGGAGGGTTAAGGACGTGATCGAAAACCACCTACCCCGACCCCGCCACGTGGATGTGCAACTGGGAGACGAATTCCTTCGTATGAAACGAAGAATATGGAAGCTGGTGGAGGATGAAGTGGTTGCCTCGATGAAATTCAGCAACTGAAAGAGACCACCCTCAATCTCCCAACCAGGACGAGAATCGGATCGAACCTAAGGAACTGAGCCAACCTTGTTCCAACGAAGGACCATTCAAAAGAACGGAAGAACAGATGCATCATAAGAAAGGATTGCTGTGCTGGGGATTAGTGGTTGCAGTAGCTCTTCTGGCTGCCTCCTCTCTCGGCCAGACAGAGATGAAACCGCCTGCGGCTGACGTCAGACCGAAGGTGGATACCCTTTTCGGTCACGAGATGGTGGACAACTACTTTTGGCTGCGGGAGAAGGAAAATCCCGAAGTCATAGACTATCTGAAATCGGAAAACGCGTACGCCGAGGCGGCGATGGGACATACCGAAGAGCTTCAGGACAAGCTGTATGAGGAGATGGTCTCTCGCATCAAGGAAACCGACCTCTCCGTGCCGGTGAAATGGGATGGTTACTACTATTACTCCCGAACGGAGGAGGGTAAACAATACAAGATATATTGCCGGAAAAAGGGGAGCCTGGAGGCACAAGAGGAAATCTTGCTCGATGTCAACCAGCTCGCTGAGGGCAAGGACTACATGTATCTCGGCGTTTATAAGGTCAGCCCCGACCATGGATTGCTGGCGTATGCTGTCGACACAACCGGCGGGGAACGCTACACCCTGCGCGTTAAGAGTTTGGAGACTGGCGAACTCTACCCTGACGTTATAGACAGCGTTTCGACCTCCCTTGAATGGGCTAATGACAATAAGACCTTCTTCTACACCGTCAGGGACCAGGCCTGGCGCTCTTATAAAACGTACCGGCACACGCTGGGAGACGATGTGGGGAAGGATGTGCTGATGTTCCACGAAAAGGACGATGCGTTCTTCCTGGATCTCTCGAAGTCCAAGAGCATGGCTTACGTTTATATCTATCTTGAAAGTATGACCACCTCGGAGATTCACTATCTGAACGCCGACGACCCCACCGGAGACTTCAAGGTGATTCACCCCCGAGAGCACGACATGGAGTACTCGGTTGCCCATCACGATGATGTGTTCTACATTGTGACAAACGCAGACGACGCCAAGAATTTCAAGCTGATGAGCGCTCCGGTCTCCAACCCATCCAGAAGCAACTGGAAAGAGGTGATACCGCACCGCCGCTCGGTCAAGTTGGACGGGATCGAGGTCTTCAGGGACTTCATGGTGCTGTACGAGCGCAAGGACGGCTTCAAGCAGCTGCGAATCAAGGACTTCTCTACTGACGAAATCCACACGGTCGAGTTCCCGGAGCCGGTTTACACCTTCTGGGGCGATTGGGACCCGGACTACAACAGCCAATGGGTACGCTTCAATTACTCTTCGTTTGTGACCCCCAACTCAGTTTATGACTACAACATGAGGACCAAAGAACGCGTCCTCAAGAAGCAAGAAGAGGTTCTGGGCGGTTACGATCCCACCCGGTATGAGTCGGAGAGAATCTACGCCACCGCCAAGGACGGGACCCAAATAGCGATTTCCATGGTCTACAGTGAGGGCATGGTCAGAGACGGCAACAATCCTCTTTACCTGTATGCATATGGAGCTTACGGCAGCAGCATGGAACCCTACTTCTCATCCAACCGCCTGAGCATGCTGGATCGGGGATTCATCCATGCCCGGGCCCATGTCCGGGGAGGGGGTGAGATGGGTCGCTACTGGTACGAAGATGGCAAATTGCTGAAAAAGAAAAATACCTTCACCGACTTTATCGCTGCCGCCGAGCATCTGATCGCGGAGAAATACACCTCATCTGACAGACTGGTCATTGATGGCGCCAGCGCCGGCGGCCTCTTGATCGGCGCCGTAGTCAACATGCGACCGGATCTGTTCAAGGCCGTGATCGCCGACGTGCCGTTCGTGGACCTCATGAACACCATGCTCGACGAAAGCATCCCTCTCACGGTGATCGAGTACGAGGAGTGGGGAAATCCAAATGAGGAAGAGTATTTCGAGTACATGCTATCCTATTCGCCCTACGACAACGTCGAGGCCAAGGATTATCCTAACATGCTTATCCTGGCGGGCCTGAACGATACGCGAGTGCAATACTGGGAGCCGGCCAAATGGACCGCCAAGCTCAGAGCGATGAAAACCGATAACAATCGGCTGCTCCTTAAGACCGAGATGGGTTCAGGACATGGCGGTATCTCGGGTCGATACAGCCGTCTGCGAGAGATCGCCTTCCAGTACGCCTTCGTCTTGGATGTTTTGGGAATAAAGGAATAGAAGTTTGACCTTCGAGAAACCGCCACCTGCTGCGGAGAGCTAGCAGCCTAGCCAACCTTACATTAGAATGTCAAGTCACACCATTCCCTGAGAGCCCGCAGCACCCTCGATCTTTTCTGATCGTGGCTCAAAAACGGAGTTCGTGACAGCTCAAGCTGTACCCAGGGAATTTCTCGCGAGTGA
>CAYFQZ010000616.1:0-2180 GCA_964345305.1 uncultured Ignavibacteria bacterium
GTGCCGGGGTCATGGGGTGGGCGTGCTGATAAGCTTTCGCCATTTCCTGCTCAACAGAGACGAATTCTTCTGGCTCAACGTTATTGTCCTTCTTCAGATGTGGTAGGGGCATTGTCTTCCTCCTCTTCTCCAAAAGATAGTCCAAGGTTTTGGAGATATTTCTCAACTTGAAGGTTCAACTGCTTAAAGGGATTGAACCGAACGAACACCTTGTAGTTCGTAACATGGGTCTCGGAGGTAATCCCCGACTTCACCTTCCTGGGAGGTTTACAGTCAGGGTAAAAACGCCCAAAGCCCTCTAAATAAACATCTTCCCCAGAGGCTAAAGCATCGCCTATGAGGTGAAAAGCTCGGTGCATAATCAACAGCAATTGTTGTTGCGTTAGTTGTGGGTAACGCAGGTCATCAGCAAAGCTTTTCTGAACCCGCGCTGCTAATTTTTGTCCTGTAACAGACATTAATTCTCCTCTGTAAGGGTATTGTTTTTGGGCTTTTTGGAATAGGTTTCTACCAGATTTCCAAGCCATTGTGTGCTAATTTTAGGTTTGTTCTTCAGCGTCCTAGAGTACATATCAGTCGGAGGACTATAGTTCTCCATGATCTGTCTCAGCTTCTCCACCTTACCGCTTCCGTCATCCAGATCACCAAGCACCAACTCCCTGATATCCTCCTGCTTAGCCTTAGGCTTAGGCTTCGCGGGCTTCTTAGGTGCCGCAGGAGCCGCCGGTGGCGGTGGCTGATTCGCCTTTGCGATATCGAAACTCGCCGCAGCCATCTCCTGGTCAGGAATGATTACTTGCGGGATGAGATCCTTAGGCAGATCGGGGAAGTAGTTCTCCATCGCCCAAGTCAGCCAAACCTCGCGGTTCAGGTTCATCTGTACGCTCATGTCGTTCAAAACTGTCATCAACTGCGCCCGATTCAACAGAACTTGGTCGTACTGCTGGCGAGCAACCTTCGAGATATCGGCCAAGTGAAGCTCGAAATCGGCTGCCTGAGCCGCGTCAGCGTCCTTCAGGACCACCGCAAGGTGGAACCGGCAGAGCGTCTCTAGGCCCTCTAGCAAGCACGTCTGGAGCCTGTGGAGCTTGCGTGAGAACCGAATGTCCTGCAACGCCAGCGATTCACGGCTATTCCAGCTACCGCTGATCTCCCCAGTAAGGTAATCACGCGGGATACCCAGCGCCACATAGAGCTTCTCATTGAAGTGATCCAGATCTTGAAGCTGTCCCTGCTCCGGTGGCGGGTTCAGCTTCTCGATCCGAGACCGTTCGGTTGCACTATTTACCGGCCAAAAGATGTTCTCCAACATATTGTGCGGATCGTACTGCTGCTCAAACTGGCTGGCAGTGGGGTCAATGTAGGACCGCTTGTTGCCAAATTTGCGCTTGTACTGATTCACGATACGTAGGGACTCGGACGGAGATGCAGACCCCACGTCGATGTAGAAGATCAACCGTTCAACAGCACGGTTAAGCCGATAGATAGCCACAGCGTCTTCAAGGAGCTTCAAGTGAAGCCAACGTTTACGGCCCGCTTCGATGATCGCACGACCGTAGATGGTCGAGAATCCGAAGGACAGCAAACGCATGTGGACGCATTCCCAGGGCAGGAGCATCCCGTCTTTACGAGGAGACACCTGTTTAAGCTGGTTTTCCAGCTTGTAGTACTTGACCTTGTCCACCCCTAGGCCAATACGTTCAACGTAGTCTGGGGGCAGGTAGAGAAGGCTAGAGATGCCGTTGACATCATAACGCACAGAGATAAACAGATCCCCGTACTTTGCGATAGTACGAGCGAATCCATAGATCATGGTACGAATACGTTGCTTCTCAAAGAAATCCTCAAGAATCGGAACAATCTTGGGGTCGCCAGAGGCCCACAGATTGGTGTCCTTGACCAAGTCGTTCTGCGTGGCTTCCTCAGCGTAGATATCCAGTGCAACAGACACATCACCGTAGTTGTCCATCGCCTCATAGTCCCGGTAGCGCATACGGCGCTCACGGTGCATCCGGGTGATTAGGTTAAACTGGCTCAGCGTCTCTTCAATAACCGCAAGATCGCCAACGAGATCGTCCGTAGCAGAGAAGTGGGTTTGGATTCCACCGATCTGAGAGGACAGCGCCATCTGTTGCCGGATCACCTGATCCAGCTTGGTCATGCGGATGAAGCCCTGCCGG
>CAYFQZ010000617.1:0-2966 GCA_964345305.1 uncultured Ignavibacteria bacterium
GGAGAGCTCGACGGAGGGCTATCGAAGAGGTACTATTACGTTACAGCCTCATGAAAGAATCGGGTGACGTGTCACGTAATTATGAAGCCGGAATCAGGACAAATTAAGTAGGCGCTACAGGATTTGGAGCATTTGGAAAAACTGTAAAACGGGGGGCGTTCGCTGGATCTTTTAATCCAATCCCGGTTAGCGTGCCCTTCGTGAGTGAGGTGATATCTGCCCAAATCAGGAAGCCACTGCCCCAGATAATGATCTCCCTTTTTTTGGGCCAATCATCGAGATTCGGTGCATCAATGGGAAGCGAATCACTCGATAGTGCTGTTGCTGTGTTGTCCTCGAGCAGAAGGTAGATGGCTACCATAGGAGTATGATAGGGCGACAAATCCAAGGGGTTGGACTCATAAAGATAATAGGAATTGTCAACGACAATTAGATTTCCTGTTGGCGACACTAAAAATTCCCATTCTGCCGATTTAGGTTTTTTTCGTTTTCGCTCCTTTCTTCTTTGAAGGTTCCTGTTTGTTCGCCTGCTTTTTCTGAGAGGCATCCAGACGGTAACTCGGTAAATTGAGTTCAAGGATTACGCTGTGATGAACCAAGCGGTCGATGGCAGCTGCCGTCGTCATCGGATCTTTGAAGATTGCCTCCCATTTTGAGAACGGCAAATTACTAGTAATCATTATACTTCCGCGTTCGTATCGTTCGGCCAAGAGTGTGAAGAGAACTTCCATCTCCTCTCGGCTCTGCTGCACATACCCGAGGTCGTCCACGATGATCGCATCGAATCGGGAGAGCCGTTTGAGCAGCCGCGAGAGTTTGAGATCCCGTTTGGCGATGAGCAGCTCCTGGACCAAGAGGCTACATGGCGAGAAGTAGACCCGGTGGCCTTGCTGAATGAGCTCGTAGCCAATCGCACACAAAAGATGCGTCTTGCCGCTTCCGGCATTGCCGAAGGCGAGCACGTTTTCACGGCGATCGAGGAACGAGCCTTCCAAGAGCGTTCGGACTTGCGTGGACAGAGAGCTTGAAAGCCGCCTCATTTCGAAGCTCTCCAGGTTTTTCTCTAACGGCAGACGAGTTTCGCGAACAAGTCTCGCAATTCGACGTTCTCGGCGATCCTCGCGCTCGGCGCTCATCACGTCGAAGAGATACTGCTCATAGCTGAGGGACTCTCGCCGGCAACGAGCGGCTTCTTCCTCATAACAGGCTCGAACCGTCGGAAGATGAAGTTCTTTGAGCGTTTCGAGGAGCGTGCTTTTAAGTGTTGCCTTCATCGATTCATCACCCCCTCGAGAAGCTCATCGTAACGCGTGAGATCCATCGCATCGATTTGGATCTCTACCGGTCCCGAGGGAAGCGTTTGACCGCAAACACTCTGTTCAATCTCCTCATATCGGATCGGCTTTCCTCGCCGGGTCAATGCCTCCAACACCTCATCGACTTTTATCTCACTCTCGTACGCGGCCAGCTTGAGTATCGAGAGATACTCCCGTACCGCCCGATTGGGACGTTGACGCTGGAGCGCATCGTACGCCATCCGGAACCGGCTCGTCGGAAACAGGTCATCCCGATAAATGTAATGCTCAAACGCTCCCGGTTTGCGTACGAGCCAATCGATGATGTGGCGATAGTTGATTCGGTGCTTGCCCCGGCCCCGGAGTCGTGGGATGCGATGAATCCGTTTTCCCCCGTACCAGACGTCGAGAACTTCCGCATGAAGCCGAACGTCGGTCGCTTCACCGATGAGTCGGCTATTGACCGAGTAAACGTTGCGATCGACCGTAATCGTACTGGATGGACGGACCCGGACGCGTAGCCGTTTGCACGCATCCAGCCGGATGGAGGGCAGGGGGTGAAGAACTTTTACCTCCTCCTCGAATCGATCCCGGCGCAATCGGTTCCGTTCCGTAATCACTTTCACGAGGAATGCTTCGTATTCGGTACGACTCTCAAAATCTCGGCTCCCCCGAAGTAGCAATGCTTGGTCCACGGCATTTTTGAACCGACGATGGCGTTCCTCGATATCTCCGTTCTCGTTCGGACTCTCTCGATTGATTTTTTCGCCTTTCATCCCGTAGTAGCGAAGAAGGGCTTCGTAACGAGCCGTAAATTCAGCGGGATTCCGGGTGTTCTTGATCGCCGTGCTCATCCGATCAGTGCGGTGAGCGTCAGGATCTCCACCGAGCTCCCAAAGCGCTCTCTGAAGCCCATCGCTAATGCTCTCAAAACTCTCCGATACGCATACCTGGCCTGTTTCCCAATTCGAGTACGGAAGTGTAAAATGAAAGAAGAGATGATCGAATGCCTCCCCGCTGATGGTTACCTCTAAGCGGTTCATGTGGGTCATGTCGCTCTCGCAGAGCTCTCCCGGTCGGTGCTTCTGAGGGAAATAGACTTCTTTGGCCGGTCCCTCCAGGGCCCGCCACTGCTTGATGCGTCGCTGCAGCGTGCGGAGCTGCCCCTCACGAAAACGTCCCGGGTATCGCCGGACTAAATCATCGAAAAGCGTCTTCGCCTCCAAGCCCGGATGGTTTGCCAGTTTCTCCCGCACTTCCTCCCACACCACTGAAAACGGGTCCCTTCGCGTTCGATAGGTTCGAATCGGCTTTAGTTCACTCGGGAGCCGACCCAACCGCCGGTATTTTCGGGCCGTTTTCTCATCCATGCCCGCTTTGGCCGCCGCCCGGCCCAGATTCTTCTCCTTGCGGCTCAACGACATAAGCTTCCTCACCTGTTGATCGGTAACCATCCAAGCCTCCTTAAAATCAAAGACTTAGACAGTTTACCAGACTTTAAATTCCGGGAATTCTAATTGTCGTTGGTGGGAATTCTAATCGTCGCTGAGCACCTGCTTGAGCCGGTAACAAGGGAGACGCTGATCATCCTAGTGAAAAACGCATCTGGGTGCGACCCGCGTACATCAACTGCTCTTGCCACAGGAGCTATTGCGATCCTCACGAAGAACC
>CAYFQZ010000618.1:0-10856 GCA_964345305.1 uncultured Ignavibacteria bacterium
GGTTGCAGGTGAGCCTTGCCGTCGCCTGCGATCCACTTCCCGGTCTCCGGGTCTCTAATCGAGCCTACGGCATTAACCACGGCCAGAGTCCCAATCACATACTCGCCCACATCCTGAGCGGCGCTGCCCAATCCGCCGGGGAGCCGCCCGCCACCCCACTTTGCCACGGTCGCTCCCGCGCCTGCCCCAACCCGCCCCTGCTGCACCGGCTCAGAGCTAGCCGCTTCAGCGGCTAATCGCCCCGACTCTGCATTCGGCCGGGTCTTGGCCGTAGCCAGGTCAAAAATAATGGCTGCAGGGACAATGGGAACCTTGCCATGCCCCGAATCAAAACCAATGCCTTTCGACTCCAGGAACTCCACCACGCCGTCGGCTGCCGCAAGCCCAAAAGCAGAGCCGCCGGAAAGACACATTCCATGCACTTTCCCCGAGATATGAGCCGGATCGAAAACCCCCATCTGCCGCGAGCCCGAAGCTGAGCCAAGCTGCACTGCTCCGCAGCGCGCGCCATCCGGGAAAAGCAAAACGGTGCAGCCGGTGCTTCTTGCTTTATCGGTCCAATGCCCTACCAGCACGCCCGGAACCCGCGTGAGCGTCCAATTCTCAGATGACTTATTCTGCGGCATCTACATCCCCGATTCTTAAGCCTTCGATTTTCTACCCGCCGCGGTGCGGTCGCGAGATTGAGAGTAAACATAGTATCTGATATCCCCTTCCCTCCCCTCCTTCTCTCGCTTCATACCGATCTTTTCCGCCACTCGAATGGACGCCAGATTGTCAGGTCGGATAAGGCTAACCGCTCGTCGCAAGCCAAGCTGCTTAAAAGCAAAATCCCGCACCGCGCCCGCCGCTTCGGTCGCCAGTCCACGATTCCAGTATGAGCTTAAGAAATCGTATCCAATCTCGACTTCTGGTGATCCATCCACCTCCAGGTGTTCCAGGCCGCAATCACCCACCAGCTCGCCGTTCTCTTTCAGGATGACGGAGAAAAGACCATAGCCGTATCGCTCCTGGTGATCGAGATTGCGCTGGACCCACTGCCTCATCTTTTCGCGATCGAACAGAATTCCCCCGAAGGATGCCATGACCTTGGGGTCGGTGAAAATGAGCAGGAGATCGTCCAGATCGTCCATGGTCATCTTGCGCAGGATAAGCCGCTTGGTTTCGATCATCTTTCCTGCCCGAACGAAAACGCGTACCAGCCAGTCTTCCCGAACTTGCCCGAACTGCAGGTCTGACTGTTTGTACCAGGCTATGTGTGATTCAATGGACACACTTTCAAGCACTTGAAACACTGATAGCTGGCGTGATCATCCACCCCAACAGTATTCAACAGTCTTTCATATGCCAGGCTGTCTCTTGTCTTAAGGTCTTGAGCCAGGTGTGCGGCAAGGGGATTGGAGATCGAGTACCGGATGCACAGCTTGTGATCGACTTTCCCCGTTCTGTCTATGGCGTGAACGGGACAAGCCTCGATGCAGTCGAAGCAGTCAGGAGGACAAGGCTCTCCGTGCTGGCCGCCGGTCAGCTCCAGGTCCAGTGTGGTCACGACGCCTCCCAGTAGAAGCCTGGCTCCGTAGGTGGAATTGGCAAGCAAGCCGCATTTTGCGAGCCTGCCCAAACCCGCCTTCTCGGCCCAGTGGACCAGGGGCAAAAGTCCCCAGAACTGGTCATGCACCAGCTTCCATGGGAAGCACCCGTATATGGGAACGGCCAAGGCACCTTTTTCTTCCAACGTCAGGCAAAGTTGGTTGGACGTTACGTCAAGAGATCTATATGCCATGTTGCAGAAGCGCCAGTACATGTCCAGAGCATTGCTATCTGCGAAAACGACTCCCTCGGGGATCGGCATGGCGTAGCAAATGACCGATTTCGCGTCTTTCAGCAGAGCCTGCGGCGAGAAGCCTTTCGGCACTCCCGGCAGCGGATCCGCGGAGGACGTCCCCATCATCGAGACTCCTCCGGAATCGAGGAGGTTTTTGATCTTGACCTTTATGACGTCCGTTTTTTGCATCCCACCCCTCTCTTATCCTTCTGTTGGCAACTCCTGTCAAGCGGTCTGCAGGGCGTGTCCAATCAAGGAAAATATGCAGAATGAATCGGGCCCTAGAACCCGTGCACACTTATGGTGCCGTTCACCGTGCTCAAAGAAATCGCACCCTGACCATCTCCCAGTGTCCCGGTGAGGGAGTTTGGCGTACTTACCAGATTCTGAAGGACGAGATCGAACATGCTGATCATGCCGTTTACCACGGTGGCCGAAAACTCCGCTGATGTGCTCTGAGGGATGTCAAGATCGATGCCTCCATTCACCGTTGCCATGTCGATTGTGCCATCCGTCGGTAGAGTCACCTCAGCCTGAATCTGGCCATTGACCAAACTGACAAAAACGCTGCCGAAGACCTCGTCCAACGTGACCTGCCCGTTCACGTTCTGAACGGAAATGGAATTATTGATCGAATCTATGATCACGGCTCCATTGACGTTGGTTACCAGTACTTCGAACTCCTTGGGCAGAACGACGGCGTAGTTAACCACATAGCTGCGGCCTTGCGTTTCGTCAGGTTGGGTGGTTTTCACGAATACTTCGCTTGTCAAATCTTGCACGCTCACTCCAAGCTCTTGTAGATGCGCTTCGGCATCCTGGAGGCTCTCTGAGCCAACACGCTTTTCGCCTGCAACGACCACCGAATCGGACTGGGATAATCCAATAATGCTGACGTTGCCGTTTATTCCCTCCAGTCTCAGTCGCAGGTGATCGTCTGAATTCAACTTGAAGTAAAACGACTCCGTTGCGACGAAATCCGTATTTCTCACGTCGTCGCCCGGACCGACAGACTTGTCTTTGCCGCACCGAACGCAGAAAACGCAGACGGTCAACGTAGCCAGCAGGATGAATCTACTGACATTTCCTCTCATCTCTACCTCCTCCGGAACCTGGCAGGTCAACTATGCCAAAGGATGGTCCACCCCTCTCTCCGTCGACTGGGCCTTGCACCCTAGTTAACCTGCAAAACAGTGAGTGACGACCCTCACTTTTAGGCGTTAATCCAAACTCATTTGCTCTAAACAGGCATACGTACGGCACGCCTGTTAAGATGCAAACCACTTAGATATGTGGAGAAAAAAATCAAGATGAATGGGATCCACGTTCCTATGAGATTCTCGAACATCTCCAGACTTCCCAGGATCAGAAGAGCCACCAGAAAGAGGTCCACCGTGATCACGAAGGAAACGAAAATCGCCGCAGTCTGCAGTGGAGTGGTGTAGTTGAACTTTCTGAAGTAGATTGACGAGACCGCGGCAGCGATTACAGGAGCGGCAGCCGCATGGATGACCAAGGCAGTTGCTTCAGACGCAACGGCCCTTGCGATACCCATGGTGGCCCCGCACAAAGCCCAGAGCACGAATGCGTGTACAACGATGATGATCCCCTTCCCGATTCCTGTCCTTGGCACATCAGACCTCTTGTCTCATTCCTGGTCCCATTAGTATACGGTCTTCAAGCACAGTTGATGCCTTTCGAACCCGCGTGACCAGCAGTCAGGCTGCCCAGGAGCGGGTCTCAGATCTGTCAGGCGCGGGCTTTCCGCCAAGATGAATTAGAAGACTGATCTCACCGGCTGTTATCACTGTCTTCAGCGCGACGGTGCCTATCACCAGAGCTGTGCAGAAACCCAGTATGGTATTCAGGGGCCAGGGCACGAAGTGCGGGATGCCGAAGGCAATTGCCTGGTCCACGCTCACCAGGTTGCTTCCCTCCACCAACTTCCCCAGCAAGAGCAGAACCCCAAAGGAAGTGGTCGGGGCACTGGTATAGAGACCCACGAATAGGCCCGTTCTCACCACCTCTCGGGCTGTTGCACGTTCACGAAGCCACAGGCCGAAGACAAGGCCCCACACGAAGGCCAATCCTATGCCGAAAACCTGGGTTGCCATCCCGGCGGCAAAGGCCACGCACTCAAGGAAGTAGATACCGACAAGTGCCGCAAAGTAGCGGCAGAATCTCGTAGGCTGGCCGGTCAACCTGCGCAGCAGCTCAGCTATGGGAACCGAAAACCCAAACCCGGCGGCAAGGTTCACAGCCGCCAGAATGATGACAAAAACCGTTTCTGCAGGCTCCATTGGAATTTACAGCTAGCAGCCCTACCGGACGTGCTTGACCCGCACCAGTTACATCGAATCCAGGGTCTCCTGGGCTTTGTGCCTGCAGAACGCGTAGTTCAGGCTGTTGAGCAAGTTCCACCTGGCAGTCTTCTTGAAAAGCTCCTTGGCCTTGCCCTTGTCGCCCTTGCCCTTATAAGCTAAAGCCATCCGGTACCAGTTATAGGGGTTCTGCAGGCTGGATTGCTGCAGTTCCTCTATTGCCTTGTCATATTGCTTTTCCGCAAGCGCGATTTGCCCAGTCAATTCGCGGGACAGCTTTATCTGGAAAGGATTGTTTATCGCTTTGACTTCTTGGTAAAACTCCTGCGCCCTGTGCTGTGCTACCTCCATGTCCCCTTTCGCCAGGGCAACGCGTGCGCTGTTGTAAAGATAGAGACGCCTGGTGTTGTCCTTGACCTCTTCAGAGAGATTGGACGCCTCTACGATCTCCACTGCCTTGTCGTACTTGGCTTGAGCTTCATCCAGCCTTTCAGCTTCCAGGAGGATATTGCCCATGGCCACCAGATCTCCGCCCATGGAGGCGGCGTCATTGATCTTCTCCGCCAATGCGTACGCCTTCTCCTGTTCTTCCAGGCCGGCATCGAAGTTCTTTTCATCCACATAAGAGACCGACATGGCAAAGAGTGCAGCGCGTCGCTCGCCGTCATTGCGAGCCATATCCATCAGCTTCTGAAGCTGCTCCCTGGCCTTCCCGTATTCGCCCTTGAGGTTGAAGTTGGTGGCAATGCCGATATGAGAGGCAACGAAATTGGGATCTTGCTCCAATGCCTTCCGGTAAGTCTCTATGGACTTATCATACTTGCCCACCTTCATTAACAATTCGGCGTACGAGTCATAGGGATTCGGATCGTCCGGGATCAGCTCGATGTACTTTTGGAAGGCCTTTTCCGCCTCCTCGAAATTCTCCAGGAACCGGTGAGCATAACCCAGTTGGTTGTATGGCTGTGAGAAATTCGGGTTGATTCGCGTGGCTCTCTGGTATTCCACTATGGCCTCTTGGTAATTCTCCTGCCCGAAGTAGTTGTTTGCCAGCAGATTATGGGCCCGCTCGTCGTTCGGATGAATCTGAGTCAGTTTCTGGTATAGCTCTCTCTGTTTCATGGGGAAGCCGTGTACTCCCGCCTCGACTCCCAGAATCCACAGCCGCTCTCCTTCCGAGACCTTGTCAGCCAAAGCCTTTGCTTTGTCAAGATTCGCGAAGAACTCCTTTGCGTTGGGGACAACGAAGGACAGGTTCAAATAGGCCAGCGCGAATTCCGGATCCTCCGCAATGGCTTTTTCAAAGAACGGGCGAGCGTTTTGACCCCGCAGTTTCTCCTGCAGATCACGCCCCTGCAGGAAGTACTCCCGCGCTTTATCAGATGCAGTGGTGATGGGCATCTTACCTTCCTCGTCAGGCGGCGCGGCGCAACCGGCTATTAGCAGAAGTAATGCGCTGAACGTAAGGATTAGAGCACAGTGCATAAGCTTTTGCCTTTTCATAGCTTTCTCCTTTCCGGTTTGAGGTTTAAGACACACTATTCTAGCCTTTCCAGCTTGAAGATAACCGGCCTGAACCAATCCGTGCATCCGACGATCAAAGTGCCGGGCCGCCTCATCCCGGGCATATTGCCCCCGTATGCAAGAACCAGCATGTCATGACGGATATCTGCCCAAGCCCAGTCACAAAAGCCGTCTGGCGCTCGGTAGTAACGATCCACCGTGAACTCCTGGCCGTCCTCGAAAAGCTCACAGGGCTTCATGCTCTTATTTTCAGCGTCCAGGTACTCGTCGATCAGATCCCGGTTGATGGTCCTCTTGAGTACGGTGATCTTGCACTTAGGCAACTCGACGGACATCCAATCACCTCCTTTTCAGAAACACTATACCGCATGGCGAATGACGCTCGCCAAATGTCAGATGGACTGACCAGCCATGTAACCCAGAGAAAAACCGACAAAAGCTGTCCCCATCACTGAGAAGAACAATATCATTATAAACGTGACACGCAGGAAATCAAAGGAAAATAAAGCGATAGTCACGGCTTATCTTGTCAGGCAAACCTCCCGATGTGCTTTGGGCTCAGGGCGGCGATTCCTGCAGAAGAGATTTGCGGTAATGGAACCTCCTTTTGACTTCCTGGTACCCCAGTGCTTTGTGTGCAGCAGGGCTCGAAAGGTACTCGGCGGTGGTGTCAGAGGCCATTTCTGTGCATCCTTTCGCTCTTGCCCACTTCTCGCCGAACTCCGCCAGCCTTGCTCCGATACCCTGTCTCCTGTACTCGGGTACTACAAACCAACCTTCGATGTAGCCGATTCTGTTGGTCTCGCATCCAGGAGCCGTCTCCCGGATCGAGCACTCGATGAATCCCACGAGCCTGCCTTCATGCTGAGCTGCGAATATGCCCCAATTCGGATCCTCCAGCATCCTGTCGACTTCGTCCCTGAGCTGATCCGGATCGTACCTGGGCCACAACTGGCCACGAAGGGAGAGCCATTCTTGCTTTTCTTTCTCACCAACTTTTCTGATCTTCACTGACATGCTTCCGGGGACAAGGCTCAGTGTTGCTTGGTTCAGAGGAAACGGCAATTGAAGGGAGGAAAAAACCAGACGAAATTTTTGGACGGCGCAAAGTCAACTCGATTGATCGACTACCTTTCTCATGACTTTAATATGCCCCGGCGTTGTTCCGCAGCAGCCTCCGATGATTGATACGCCTATCCGGACCAGTTGTTTCGCTTTCTCTGCCACAAACTCAGGCGTCTCAGGATATACAGGTTTATCGCCCTGCATCTTCGGAAGGCCCGCGTTGGATTGTATTATCACGGGAAGCTTGGTGCATTTCTTGAACTCGTGGGCAATCTTTACCATGTTCTCCATGCCGTTACCGCAGTTCGAACCTATGACATCCGCACCTGCCTTTTCAAGCCCTGCTGCAGCATCTTTGATGCTCACACCCATAACCGTGTAGAAGCCCCTGGGCGTACGATCAAAAGTCATCTCCGCCAGAACAGGAGTTGACGGGGAGACTTCCTTTGCAGCTTTTACGGCCAGCGTCGCTTCAGCCAGGTCGGTCATGGTCTCAACGGATATGGCATCGACGCCTGCCTCAACTAGGACACTCACCTGCCTGACGAAACCAGCATATATCTTTGCAGGATCGGCGTCTCCGTGCGGCTTCAAGAGTTTTCCGCTTGGCCCACATGAGGCGGCGACGTAAGTACTATCGTCCGCTGCTTTTCGCGCAGCCAGGACAGCGTTGCGGTTTATTTGGTCGATCTCACCATCCAGCCCGAAAAGCGAAAGCCTCGCAGGCGATGCTCCGAAGGTATTGGTCTGAATTATGTCCGCACCAGCATCCGCGTATTGACAGGCTATCTTTTCGAGAACTTCAGGGCGGGTGAGGTTAAAAGACTCCGGCGCCTCACCTGGCTTGAGGCCGTAATCCCAGAGCAAGGTTCCTGTGGCACCATCGGCGATTAGGACATCACCGTCTCTTAGCCTCTCAAGCAGTGCTTTCACGTTAAGCCTTCTTGACAAGTTCCTTTACGATGTCCACCGCCTTAGAGCTGTCGTAACCGTAAGCGTCCGCGCCGATTCGCCGGGCAAATTCCTCGGAGACCGGCGCACCACCGACCATGGTCCTTATCTTTCCGTCCAGGCCCTGCTCCTTGAGGAGATCCACGGTCCTCTTCATAACCGGCATTGTGGTGGTAAGAAGAGCGGACATGCCAATTATAGGGGCATTCTCGTCTCTTGCAGTTTGCACGAATTTCTCGGGCGGAACGTCGTTGCCCAGATCGATGACCTCAAAGCCAGCGCCCTTCAACATTATGGTCACGAGATTCTTCCCTATGTCGTGA
Source organism: uncultured Ignavibacteria bacterium (assembly GCA_964345305.1). Taxonomy (GTDB): domain Bacteria; phylum Zixibacteria; class MSB-5A5; order MSB-5A5; family SM1-73; genus SM23-73-3. The sequence goes on from CAYFQZ010000618.1 coordinate 8,010, forward strand.
AGATCACCCTGCACGGATCCCATGACGACCTTCCCCATCGTCGGCATCCCCTCTTTGACAAACATAGGCTTCAACAGGTCCATCCCCGCGTACATCGCCTTTGCAGCAAGCAGAACCTGCGGAAGAAAGATTTCGTGCGCCTTGTACTTGTCGCCGACTGCGTTCATGCCGCCTATCAGGCCGCTGTCCAGTATCTCTTTGGGGGCCATATTACGTTCAATCGCCTGCCGGGTTAGGGTTACCACCTTATCATCCTCCCCACCCTGCACGCCTTCTGCTATCTGTCTTAAAATCTCCATCAGACTATACCTTTCTCCTTGTCTGATTCTGATTCCCAAAGCCCGCCCTCATCCTGTCGCGGCAGTCACGCGAACTGCATTCGCTGCAGAAGGGATAAGAGTCCTCGAAGCGAAAAATGTCCTGATCCCCGGCAATCAGAACTCCGGATATCGATTTCAATGGCTTCATCAAATAGCTGTCCAGAAGCTCAATCCCTATCTCTTTCGGATGAAGGTAACCCAGCAGTTTCTTTTGGCCGCTCATGTGCCAACCGCAATAGCCCGGGCTGAATCTTAGTATCCCTTTTGAGGGAGCGATTCTCCCTTTTCTCGAGAGCAGGTTCAGAAAGCAATTCTCCAACCTGTCGGCTGTCCTGTCGGCCGCGGCAGAAGCAGCCGAATCCAACATGCTACCCAGGGCGAATTCCTTTGCTCTGAACAACTCATCGATCTTCTCTGTTACCCTCGGTCCCACGGTGACGGCAAAGAGAGCCAGATGATCCGCTTTTCCGAAGATCTCGTCGAGCGGTGTGCTTTTTTCATTTAGCCCCTCGCCTTCGTAAACCACTGCAAACTCGGAAGCGGATATCTGTGAGATGACGCCTTTCGGTTCGGAAGATTTCAATAGCAGGTCAATGGCTCTTCGAAGAAGCTTCTCCACTTCTTCTGGTATCTTGCTGTTTGCAGCGATGCCCTGGGTCGCGAGGACCTTATCCCTTTCGGGCTTTATCTCATCTATGGGGATGTGGATGATTTCTCTCATGCGTCAATCCGGGGGAGACCGTCCATGCCGTGTCGGCGAGCCCGGCCCTCCATCAACTTGGTCAGTTCCTTTTTCGCCGAATCCGAAAGCCGTGACGAAGTGCATTCCTTGATCAGCCTCTCCACCTCTCTGTGTGCTCTATCCAGCAGGGGCACGCTTCCCTCCTCCTGCCATCTGGTTCTACTTGCCCGATCGATAACCGGTCCCGGGAGATAGAACTCCTCCTTCAAATGCCGGAGGGTGTGTGGCGATATTAGCAAATGCTTCTCCTTGAGTAGCTCCTCGAATCTGGGAAGTGAGGGGAAATCCTCTTTGGGCTGGATGCCTTCTATCATGCGAAGGGTCATTCCGCAGATTTCGTTGTCCAGAACGAGCTTCTCCAGGCTCTGACAGCTCTCGAAATCGAGCATTCCTGGTCCCGATATGTTGTTTATTCCGGAGAGGGCGGCTAAGGTGGCCCCCATGGACGATTCCAGCCCCGACTGCGCGTCAAGCTGTTTTGCGTCGCTGAGGGATATGTATCCCTGCGTCGGCATACCCAGGTGCTTTCCGATCTCATTGTATGCACAGTCGATCATCATCGTCTCCACAGCGCCCATGGGGGTAGTTTCGTATCGGACATCGAATATGGCCGGTGAACCACCATACAGAACTGGGGTGCCGGGATTGACAAGCTGGCTTATGATCACCCCGCTTAAGGTCTCGGCGGTATGCTGAACCAAAGTCCCCACCAGCGTGACCGGTGCCATGAATCCCGACAGCGGCATGGAGATGAATTCAACCGGAATAGAGTACTCGGAACAGTCGAGAAGATTTTGCGAGGTCACCTCACTCCACTTCAGAGGCGAAGTCGGACAGCAGGAGAATACGGTAAGAGGTCTGGCTGCCAGTTCCTCTCTTGCGCCCCGAACTGCAAGCTGGAGATCCCTCATGATGCCGAATGCCTCGATGGTGAACGCGCCGGTCACGACCGGCTTCTCGCAAAAGAGCAGTGAGAGATAAAGCCGGTAGCTGTCAGAGATCTTCTCCTGGACGTCGACGGGTATGAAGGCCGTGGCCTGAGAAGCGATATGATCCAGTCGACTAACCAGCTTTGCATATTTGACATAATCCGCCGTGGACGGCCTGCGAATTTGGCCACTCTCATGGTCCAGTATGTTCAGGGCGGCAGAGCCGGGCGTGAAATAGACGTTGCACTCGGAGAATTCATGCGTCTCGTTACCAAGAACGTCATACAGCTTGAAGGAGCCGGGAGCCGTCTCCAGCGCTTTTTCTACGATCTCCTCCGTCAGGAGGACCCTGCCCCTGCCCTTATCCACCTTTGCCCCGTGCTCCTGCAGCATGGAGAGTATCTTGTTGTTGTGAATCTCGACGCCCAGCTCACCGAGAATATCTATGGCTTCCGAGATTATCCTCTCCTTCAGCTCTTCGCTCAGGAATTTCACCAGCGGCCTCATGAACTGCTCCTTTCCAATCGCCAACGGTCCATTCTATCTTACATCAACTTCTGCAAGAATGCAAGTAAATAACTCCCAGCGGGCGGGCGAGGCCAGTCACCAGGAGACATGGTCTGTCAGCGGAGCGGGCGCGGGACGGCACAGCCTTCGTGATTAAGCCAAATGGAAAAGAACCGAGCTCCAAGTCGGCAGCCATTGGTGATCAACCTGGCTTTCACTTTTGTGCAACAAATGACTTGACAATACGTAAGTACTTACATAAATTAGAGGAAAAGAGACAAGCCATATTCAACCGATGGAGGTTCGCACGTGGACTTAATCAGACAACTTGGACCGTTGGCGCTGGCCA
>CAYFQZ010000619.1:0-2206 GCA_964345305.1 uncultured Ignavibacteria bacterium
ACGGAGCCCGAGGCCACCTGGGTTATCAGGAGCACCGCCGCCATCCCCTTGGCTATATCCAGAACGAGCACGATTACCGCCGGCAGCGCACCGACGACTCGATACACGTTGGTGAACCCGGCGTTCTTCGATCCATGCTCCCTGATGTCGATTCCTTTCCAGATTCGGCTCACCAGGATGCTGAAAGGAACAGAACCCAACAAGTAACTCAACAAGGCTACTGCAACAGTGCCAATCATGATCAGTCGAGGTCCTCTCGCTCGCTTGTTTGAGGCCTGTTATCACCGATTTGCTCAAAGCGGGACGGCTTCAGGCTGAAGAAATAAAGGTGCTTGATCTCATCGTCGGAGACCTTTACCGGGAATACGACGGCCTTGTAGCCGTTTCTCAGGAATATCTCTCCCGAAACCCACACGCCTCTGGTCTGCTCAAACTGGTCATAGAGCTTCGGATGTTCCAGTATGTAAGTAGGTTTCAGAGAAAGGAGGAACTCGTCCCTCATCTTTCTTGCATGGCCGGGCTTCGTTACTATTCGATCCTTCAGAGCCGCGTGCGATCCGAAGGTCAGACCCAGCTGGTCAATTGTATACAGCTCGGAGTAGTAAGGTATGGCACCGGCAGCAGTGGTTGCCAGGCTTTCGTCGGGCCGGGCAATGTCTCTGAACGTCAGGCCGACTCTTGACCACAGACGCGTGTATTCTCTCAGCATTCCTATGCTGTCTGTGCTTTTCCGGGACCAGACCCTGTTGCTATCTCTGGACGGTTGAGCAAGAAGAAAGGCAGCCAATCCAATCAGAAGAACCTCTGAAGCGATCAAGCTCACCCTCTGTTTTCCGCTTAAGAGCGGCCGGTAATGAGAATACAGGCCCCTGAATCCCTCCTGGATCAGGAAAAAAAGGAAGGGCAAAATCGGCACCAGGAATCGAAACATGTCCATAAAATCGCCCCCCACGTATGCCACGTAAAAGGAGAAGACTGATGTCAGGGAAACGAAGTAGCAAACCACGATCTTCAAACTTGGATTCAGCTTGACAGCTTTGCCCAAGAATAAGAGCGGGATGATCATCAGCCAAATCCAGAATCTCTGAACGAAATCAAAAAGATAGAATAGACCTTGATCCAATAGGACTCGTCCGCCCATCTTGACATAGAAGGTATTCGGCAGCAGGGCGCCGTAGTATGACCATCGCCAGAGGAAATACGCCAGGAAAGGCAACAGAAAGGGTACTGTCCAGACCCAGAGGTTTCGTACTCTGCCGGTTTTGCTGACAACCACCTGATAACATAGAAAGAGGAACGTGGTACCGGCAAAAACGAGCCCATCCAATCGGGTCATACAGGATAAGGCGAAGGCGAGACCGGAGAAGGCCAAATGCTTCGGCCTCCTCAATCCCGACACGAATAAAAACGCGCTCAGGAACACCAGAAAGGTGAAAAAAGAAGTTTCCAATCCACCAGTACACCAGGCTGCATACGCTCCGCAGCACGCCAAGAAAAGCGGGGATATGTAGTTGAAGAGGTTGTGCCTCGGATACAGAACTTGGTTCAGCCGCAGCAGCAGAAATACGGTGCCCAGTCCGAGCAAAACTCCCAGAATCTGGGAAACCACGACCGGGTCCAAACCTATCTTCACGAAAAAGCTCAAAAGCAAAGTCCAAAGGAAGTTGGTGTACCCCTCTACCCTCTCGCCAATGTTGTAGACCAAACCATGACCTTCCACAAAATTCTTGGCATACCTGAAGGAGATGAAAGCGTCGTCACAGACGAACCTGAGATAGCTGACATGCAGAAGCAGAATCAGAAATATTGCAGCTGTTAAAGCTATGACAACGTGGCCTTTCTTCATCAGACGACCTGGGCAGAAAGTTGCGACCAACGACTCCAACCAACGCAAGACGAATCCACGGGCTACTCTAACTTGGTGTTAAGAATCCAAACCTCCTGTTTCGATCCGCGGTCTAGGTATATCTCGAAGACCTCATCCTCTTCGGTGAGCACTCTATAATAGTTTCTGTGCTTTCTCTGCCACCACCTCTTTCTCTTGCCACCGGATTTGGGATAGCTGAAATCGGGCCAAGAAGCGATCAGCTCTTTTATTCTGTAGTCCTTCCCTTTCCAGGTAAACGAAACCGGGTTTCTTGTCTTCTCATCCTGAACAACGTCTATTTCTTCCGAATAGAATTCAGGCATCATCCTTGGTCATAGG
>CAYFQZ010000620.1:0-13519 GCA_964345305.1 uncultured Ignavibacteria bacterium
TTCCTTCGAACAGCAGTTATCTCGGCACGGGTGGGGCTATTGTACGGGCGCGCGTGAATTAAAGGACGCGGCGCATTGCTTCTTCCCCCTCATCCCGATTTGGCCCGACGGAGGAGCTTTTTTTGCCTTGGGCCTGACAAGCAGATGGTCTGAAGGCACTTTTCCTAAGATCTGTCGTCCCCCCTCTCCGTGTCTCAGTGAATCCCGAAAAAAGGTCTTGCTGCGGAAGGGAGTCCGAGAAAAGTTAAGTCTTGCCAGGTGAGCCTCGACCTTCACGCTGAGAGCGCGCAGGGTAACCCGGTCCGCCGTATCGGAGGCACGGTTTATTGATCTTTACGGCAACGAGAAGGGCCAAGGCCAAGATATAATTTCCTCCGACGAAGGTGGTGGTGGGCGAATTAGCCCTTGCCAAGGCCAATTGTAGTGGTAGATTAGCTGGTGTGAGCTTGTGATTTCGGGACCGCGGCCGCTGCCGGAGAGAGAACTTGAAGAGAGTTACCGAGCTTTTAGCAGAAAACGTGGTCTTGGTTGGCTTGCTGTGCCTTGTGGTGGGCGTGCCCATAATTGCCTCTCCCTACACCCAGACTAACGTTTTCTTGATCAAGACCGTTTTTTTTCAGAGTCTGGTCTTCGGCATCTTCATCTTCTGGCTGGCCGGCAAGTTCTTGAAGCGAGAGTCGTTCGGCTTTGTCCCTCTGACAGCCCAATGGCTGTCGTTCTTGGGCGTGTGCCTGATGACTTTCGCTTTTTCTCCGTATCGATACGCCGCTTTCGAAGAATTCCTGAGGTTTCTATCCTTCTTCCTGCTTTATGTTCTGGTGGTGGAGGAAGTCAGGACCGAACGGCGGAAGATCGTTGTCGTGGATGTGCTCACCTTTGTGACCCTGATCGCATGCTTCTACGGGATTCTGCAGGGACTCGGCCTTCACGTGTTCGTATGGGAGCGGGCAGACATCGGCCGGATAATGTCCTTTTTCGGCAATCCCAACTTCTTTGGGACCTATCTGGTCGCCGTCATCCCTGTTCTGCTGGTCCTGAGTATGATATCAGGTTCAAGGAGAAGGCTTCTTGCAGTGATAGCCTTGATGTCTGCTCTGGTGTGTCTGATCTTTGCCGGAACCAGGAGCGCCTGGGTTGGATTCGCCGTGTCCCTGGCCCTTTTCGTCCTGCTGGCTCGCAGAACTTCACCCAGCCCGCTCCGATTAAGAACCAGATCCCCGCTGCTGATCATACTTCTCGTTGTCCTCGCGCTGGTCGTTCTAAATCAGGAAGCAATCGTGAACAGAATATCCGAACTGGGAGACCCTCAAGGTTCGGCTTCTTTCAGAGTGCGCATCTGGGAAGCCACCCTGGAGATGATAGAAGCTTCCCCTGTCTTGGGAAGCGGCCTGGGGACATTTCAGATCGTTTTCCCCAGATTCAGGTATCCCGGTTTTGCCGCCGAGGTCCCTATAGGAAATCTTCTGCACGCGCACAACGAGTATCTGGAGATATGGGCTGAGACGGGCTTACTCGGGCTGGGGACCTTTCTATGGTTGATGGTGAGTTTCTTTGGGCACGTTCTCAAACGGCTCAAGACCCGGAAGGAGAGCGGGCTTGTGGCCGCAGGCCTGCTTTGTGGAGTGGCAGGGGTGCTGGCAGACTCGCTCTTCAGTGCCAGCCTGCGATGGACTGGCCCGGCATTTGCATTCTGGCTGGTCGTTTCGCTTACCGTGGCTGCGGTCAGAACCGGCGATACGTCTCCAAAGGAGGAACACAGAAAATCAAGAGGCAAACTGGCTCACATTGCGGTCCTATCTGCCGGCATCATTGCAGCCGCGTTGATCGCAGGGTGGCATATTCAGAAGTACAAAGCCAACGTTCACGTCGGCAGGGCTCAGGCCTTATTGGACGCTGGCCTGCCAAGCAAGGCCGCGCAGGAACTGGAGAAGGCCCAGGAAAAGAACCCCCACTGCCTGCCGGCCATATACCTTCTGGGCTGCCTTCAGATCAACGATGGCGAGTTTAAGGCGGCCAAGAAGTCGTTTGAAAGGCTGGACAGATTGGCTCCGGATTACGCCAACGGTCACGAGTGGAAAGGCTATCTTTACTTCCGCCTGGAGGATCTTTCGCGAGCGGAAGAGGAATTCAGATTATGTATCAGACAGAAGAGTTCGGTGTTCAGGCACAACATGCTGGGTAGGATTTACTCGCTTCAGGAAAAATGGGATCAGGCATTAGAGCAGCTGGAGCAATCCGTCAGATTGGGCGCAGGAGCCGGTAAGTCACGGGTGGCTCAGGCCGCTGAGTTCTCGCCGGAGGAAGGGATGGAGCCATCGGCTGAACTGACGACCGACGCAGGACTCAGACTCTCCTCGGCCTTCGAAGAAACCGAGCTGGTAAACACCCACATCATGCTAGCCAGAATCTACTGTCAAAAGCGAGAGTACGGGAAGTCCATTCTGCAGGTGGAGAGAGTAGCTCAGGCAAGCCTGAACGAAAGACAGGCAAATGCCGTGGCTCAGATATGCAATGAGATTGCGTTCAGCTGTGCCCAAAGAGGGGTGGATCTGGACAGGGCGTTGGCGCTTTGTGAAAAGGCACTCGGCTTGGATTCGTCCAATCCTGAGCGGATTCATGATACCAGGGCCTGGGTCTACTTCAAGAAGGGACAGCTCAAGGAGGCCAGGCTGGAGATACAAAAGGCGCTGAAGATTGCGCCGCAGGATCCGGTGCTCAGACGGCACCTGGACATAATAGAGCAGGTTCTGAGCGGCAAGCTGAAAGATATTGATCTGGAGAAAATCAGATAGCGTCCGCCAGGTTCGTCACCTACTCCTGTCCCACCGCGGGAGCGAGCCAGTCAGCTTACGCGCAACCTACCAGAGGCGGGTTCCCCTCTTTGAACAGGTAATTGATCAGATAGACCACGTCCGCAAGATCCACGATGCAGTCCGCGTTGACGTCTCCGTCCGCCATCGGATCGGGCGGATTTCCACCCTTGTAAATGTAGTTGAGCACATAGATCAAATCCGCCAGATCAACTATTCCATCCCCGGTTACGTCACCGGGTGAGCAGTAGATGATGGCGAAGAAACCGCCGACGTCACAGGGGTCCTGGTAGGGCAATGCGCAGACTCTTACCTGGCGGCCGGAACCCGGTATGTCCGGGATGGTCCAGGGGTAACTGCCCGGTGAAGCCGGGGTGCTGGAAATGATCGGCACCCACAGCCAGTCGGAGCCGACGGTCATGCCGTAATCTATCTTGACGCTGTTGATCTCAAAACAGCTCCAGGTGACATCATGCGTGCTGCCCACGCACCACTCCTCACCGCCGGCCGGCGAGAGAACGACCAGCCAGGGAGTACCTGCGTCGAGGGAATGCTCAACCTCCGGGTCGTCGATTCCGAAATACATCCGGTCATGGTCTGTGGCAGGCTCGACCGCCGTTCTTTCATACCCGGAATCGCGGTTGGCGCGCTGCTCTAAACCTGCTGGCCAGGCCCTCTCCGACCATAAACCAGATGCCAAAGCCGCCGCACCCAACAGAAGCAATAAGTCTGCTTTCATAAAGAGACCCCCTCTTAATGGAGAATTCGCTTTTTCCCCTCCGCCGGGCTGGGAGAGACGAGAAGTCCCCGGGGCTTAGAATTCGGCGCCAAGGGACACGTAATGTCTGGGTTTAGGCGAAACCCAGTCGAAATCCGTCGCCCAACCCAAATCATATCGCAGAACGAAGAATCCCAGATTTATTCTGGCTCCAAATCCAAAGCCGGCTTTTATGTCTTCGAGCCTGCTGCCGCCTTTTGAGGTCCCTCCTTTGAAAGCCTTGTCATCATCCCAGGCTGCCCCCATGTCCAGGAACGTGGCACCGTTGATGTAGTGAAAGGTCAGAGGCAGCGGGAACTTCATGACGAAGTGCTCCACAAAAGGATAGCGCAGCTCGACATTGGCCAGGAAGAACTTGGATCCGCTGACGTCGAAATACCTGTAGCCCCGAAGGGGAGTCACTATGCTCCCGAAGTACAGATTGTTCACTCCATATATGTCGGCTGTGCCTAAGGCGGGTCCTACCCAGTTGGACTGACCGCCGAGGAAGAATTTCTTCTTGTCGTCTCCGTGAGAGTATCCTCCGCTCAATCGGAACACGAAATTGTATCTCTTCTTGAAATGGAAATATCTGCGGTAGTCCGCAACCACCGCGCCATAAGTCAGGCTCTTTGAGCTCAGATAAGGTGCGTACTCATACGACAGCATGCTTCTGGTTCCGTTCACCGGCCCGGTATGGCCCCAGATTACCGTATCGTTGATCCAGGAGAGCGACCCCACAAGCACCTTCACGCTTCGGTCGTCGTAGGTCATGGTCGACGGATGCAAATCGAAGTACTTTCGGTCTATGGAGATATGAGAGAGGTTCAACTCCAATCGGGTGAACTTGCTGAAAGGAAAGGCGAGGAAGGTCAGTGCCCCGTACACCCTGTCTGAGAAGAGCCGATCCAGATCATCAATATAGTAGTACTTGGTATGGAGGATTCCTCCACCCACATTCAGCCTTCGAGCTTCATACAGGTAAAAAAGCTGGAAGTTGCTCTGATCAATGGTATTGACCACGTCCGTGGCCAGAATAAAGGTATGGTTTCCCATCATGTCGCTGATGGCAATGAACGACTGACCCTGGAAACCAAAGAACGTATCGTAGCTCAGTGCCCCGGAGACCAGATCAGGAGAGAACTTTAGCTTATACTTGTGCTGCCGGTACTCTCCAGTGGGAAGCTTGTAACTTATGGTGTCCTCCTTGGTTTCCTCTTCCTCCTTCCGGCCTGCCTCCACCACCTCCGCAAGGCTGTCCAACTCGCTCTTGCCGGCTCTGAATACGTAAGAGCTGAAATCCGTTTCGCCTTCCTCTGATTCCTCCGGCTGAACCGTGTCGGCAGGGACGGCGGCGAAGCCGGTATCTTCCTCCAGGCTCAGAAGGTAAGGGGTCCTGGCCAGCGCCTCATCCCTTCCCGCCGCAGGCTTGATCTCCTTCATCACGAACACGTCCCAGCCTCCCTTCTGAAATGCGGAGAAGGCTATCTTGTCACCCTGCCTCGACCAGGAGGGAGAGAAACAGCCGGAGAGCACGTTTGTGATGGGGAACACCAGGGAGCTGTCCAGATCCGCCACGTAGAGGTTATATATTCCGTTACGATCGGAGACGAAGCAGATCTTCCTCCCGTCAGGCGCCCAGGTGGGAGAAGTGTGGTTTCCCTCACCGTCGGTGACCGCGCTCATTTTCCCGGACTCAAGCTCCGCAAGATACACATCGTAGTGCCCGTACTCATAGCGAGAAGAGTCGTCTCTTGGCTGCGGTAGCCTGTCGGAGCTAAAAGCCACAAGCTTTCCGTCCGGCGAGAAGCTGGGATCCTCGTCATCGTACGGATCGTCGGTGAGCTTGCTGAGCTCTCCATCACTGATCCGGAAGAGGTAGATGTCGGCGTTTCCGTTCTTGATCCCCACAAAGGCGATCGTTTCACCATCTGGCGACCAGGAGGGTGAACGCATGGCATCCAGTTTGAAGCGGAACCTTTCATATATCTTGCCGTTTCTCACCCGGATCAGGCAAAGCGCATCTTTCCCCTTGCTCTTGGCGACGAAGGCTATGCTCTTGCCGTCCGGGGACCAGGAGATGCCGCTCACGTAGGAGTGCAGCGACTCGAAATCCCCTGATCGCTCCCCCTTCACCAACCTTTTGAGCACCTTTCCATCGATGGCCGATATGATATAGATCTCCGTATAATCGCTTCTGTCAGAGAATATGGCCAGCCGATCTCCGCCGGGCGAGAAGGCCGGCTTCTCGTTGGCGTACGAGCCGTCATCGGAATGACGGGTGAGCTGTTTGGCAATATCCTTGGCTTCCTTTCTTGAGGCGATCTCCGGCCAGTAGTTCTTGCGCTGGGCTTTCATCCATTCCTCGGAAAAGGTCTTCTGGTCCATTCCGATGGCGGATTTTAGGGCCCTGTCCATGGAGAGCTCCCTTCTGCCCCTGGAGAGAATCTCGGAGAGCTTCTCCTCGCCGAACCTCTTCACGATGTAGGCGATGGCGGACTGCCCTTGCTTGTAGGCCAAGTAGCCTCCCACGTATTCCAGAGGAACCAGGTATCCGTTGATGGAGGCATCCCTCATCACCATATCGGCCTGGACGTCCCACCCGAGTCGAGAGGAATACTCGGCGTAGCCCTCGGCGAACCACGGGGGAAGCTGGAAGAGGTACTGCCGGCTGAAGATGGAACCGATCACGTTTCCGTAAAGCATGTCGTAGATCACGGCGTGGGTCAGCTCGTGGTGGAGTACGTGCCGGAAATCTTCGTAAGAACCGGTGAACGGAACCACCATGCGGGTCTTGAAGGACTCGGTGAAACCACCCACCGACTCCTCGATGAGGTTGGGGATGATGTTGGTCTGCTGAAAATCGTTGGGCGAGTTGTAAACGATGACCGGTATCCTCTTGCGCAGGTCGTACCGCAGTTCCTCCCTGACTCTCAGGTAGGCATTCTCGACAACGCCTGCGGCAAACTCGGCCAGCTGATACTCACCCTCATAGTAGTATATGTCAAAGTTCTCGGTCTGAATGTAATACCAGTCGAAGTACTTGTACTGGACCTTATTCTTGCCGAAGATCGGCTCTTGTGCCGCGCCCTGGTTAAACCACAGAAGCAGAAACAAGCACATCAGGGCGGCCGGTCGTATTAGATTTCTCATCGCCTTTTTCTCCCCACGGTATTCTGAAGTGTGCACAGGATGAACTCTACGTGGAACCGTGTTGGTTGTAAGATTAAACACCCCAGGAACTTCTCCGAACCCACCTGAGGATCCGTGGTCTATAACGCGCAGCCGCCTCTCTGTCTTATAGACCCCAGAAGGCCCACGCAGGTTTAATCGTTCTCCCTACGACATTAAGCCCTCAATGTATACCGAAATGCGGATCAGTTTTGTTGGTTTCGAATCCGCCACCTGGACGTCGGTGGAGTCCTGCATCAGGCATCAAGAGCCGTCCGGGCGCTTCAAGCCCGGCCCGTTCAAGCGCTCTTTTACTCGGCTTTTAAGCCTCCACTCTCTTGATCCTTGCGCCCAATTGAGCAAGTCTTTCCTCTATGCGGTCGTAGCCTCGGTCTATATGATAAACCCTTAACACCTCGGTGGTTCCCTCCGCCGCCAGACCGGCCACAGTCAGCCCCGCTCCACCTCTGATGTCCGAGGCCATTATGGATGCTGCCCTCAGTCGGCGGACGCCATTCACAGTGGCGCGATCCCCGGAGATCTTTATCTGTGCTCCCAGGCGACATCGCTCCATGACGTGGGCAAACCTGTCTTCAAACACCGTCTCCCTTATCTGGCTGGTTCCGTCGGCTACGGAGGCTAAGGCCATAATGGAAGCCTGCACGTCGGTGGGGAAGCCCGGATGCGGATAGGTGGTCACCGAGACGGGTCCCAGCCTGTCGGGCCCCGTCACCTTGATGGTTCCTCTTCCTTCCGCAACCTGCGCACCCATCTCCCTCAACTTCAGAGTGATCACGCTCACGTGCTCCGGCACGACATTCTCAAGCTCGACCTCGCCGCCCGTGATACAGGCTGCAGTCATGAAGGTGGCGGCGTCCAATCGATCCGGAATGGGGGTGTATTCTGCGGCCTTCAGGCTCTTCACTCCCTCGACCTGTATGGTGGAACTTCCCGCTCCTCTGATCCTTGCGCCCATCAAGTTCAGGAAGCTCGCCACATCGACCACCTCGGGATCGCAGGCCGCATTCAGGATCGTCGTTCTCCCGGGGCATAAACAGGCTGTCATCATTATGTTTTCCGTGCCGGTATGCGAGGGACGGTCGAAGAATATCACGTCTCCGGAAAGCCTTCTGCCTGAAGCCAGTATGTAACCATGTTCTTCTTCTATCTCGGCGCCCAGCTTGGCGAAACCGGCAAGATGAAGATTTACCGGGCGAGGGCCCAGAACGCATCCGCCGGGCAAAGAGACCTTGGCCTTGCCAAACCTGGCCAGAAGCGGTCCCATAACCAGAAAGGAAGCGCGCATCTTCCTGACCAGATCGTAGGGAGCCTCGTAGCCTTCCAGATGCTCAGCATTTATGATCAATCTGGTGCGGGCAGGCGCCCCTGTTGACTTATCGTCCTGGCACCTTTCAACTTTAGCCCCTAGATGTCGCAAAACCTGGACGATCACGTCCACGTCGCTCAGATCAGGGACATCGTTTATGCATGTCTTCCCCTTTTCAGCCAACAGGGAAGCGGCCAGAATGGGGAGCACGGCGTTTTTGGACGATTGAATTCTGATCGCACCGGATAGCTTGCCGCCTCCCTCTATCACGAATTTGTCCATGATACCTCATTTGAAATTGTTCACCTAAAGCTCAACTCGTTCTATCAACTCTCCTTGGGCAAATTGCGCAATGGCTAAGTTACGCGAATCAAGGTACAAAGTCAAGGAGTTCTGCGGCTTCCTTGAACCCGTCACTCAACGTCCCTGTTTCATTTCTTTCCGAGTTCCCTCGACTCCGAAACAAATGAATCGGGAGATTAGTCTTTGGGGAATCCCTTTTTCGCACACGGCGTACTTTTCCTTCCATCCTTTCATTAAATGGATATGCCCCATCTACTTATCCCTTCGAATATAGACTTGCACAAGACAACTCACACAATACCCGGCTTTCTGATTCCTGGCGTCGGGTTCACACCATCCAAATCCGGCTTCCCCAACCGGCGAGCGCTGGTAGAGATTGCCTTTCCTTTTGGGGCGAAATCACGTACTGCCGGATGCGAAGACAGGGGTCCCGGAATCCGGCTCAAATCGGGCTGCGGTGTCTGCCCGGATAGGGCCTGAGCAGTCAAAGGAGTTAGGGATTGTAGCTCTCCCACGACGGTCGGCTGCGACATTTCGGAATGCCGCTCGTAAATTTCGGCACAAAACTTCCGATACTCATAATGTTTGGGAGAAGATCATCAGGATCCGGCAGAAGAACTTTCACAGAGCTGTCAGGCGATGGGAAGAAAGGTCAAGTCCAAGCTGAAGCAGTATGCCTTGACCGTGGCCGCGGCCATAACTCTAGGCATACTCCTGCGCACTTTTGTGGTGCAGGCCTACCGGATTCCCTCTCGTTCCATGGAGGACACGCTGCTGGAGGGGGATTTTCTGCTGGTCGACAAGTTGGCCCCGCGCTTTTCCGAACCCGGAGCCGGCGACATCGTGGTGTTTGAGTATCCCCTGAATCCAAGCAAGGATTTCATCAAGAGGATAATCGCTACAGACGGCCAGATCGTTCAAATAGTGAATAAGCGACTTTACGTGGACGGACAGCTGGCCGAGGATCGTTTCCCCGGGAAGCACATGGACTACCAGATATTTCCCGCGGCATATTCCAACCGAGACAATTTCGGCCCGTTCAGGGTACCACCGGGTCAGTACTTCGTAATGGGGGACAACCGTGACAACAGCCAGGATTCCAGACAGTGGGGGTTTTTGGAAAAGAAATACATCAAGGGCAAAGCCTTCTTGATCTACTTTTCCTGGACCCCGGATCCGGCCGTTCCCCGCTGGTCCGGCCCGTTCTCCCTGTTTCAGATACTTGCCTACAATCTCGCTCACTTTCCCGTCAGAGTTCGCTGGAGCAGAGTCGGAGCCATCATTCGATAGTGACCGGGAATCCCCAATCATATCCCGAGTCTGCCAGGGGACCAGCAGGCTTCGGGCTCCAAAGCGCACCCTGCATCTCGATGTCAGCCGACTGATCACGGCGCCTGTTATTCAGTTCTTGACAAATTTGCGTTTTGTGGTATGTTTGTAACGGGAGTAATCAGGCACCGCGCTTCCTGAGGCTGAAGCCCAGAGCGCGTCCGGTTTGCGTCTCCCGAATTGCCGCAAGATGCCGCTTTGGGCTCCGGTACCGGAGAAGGGCTGTCCTTGGCTGCCAACCTCGATATGGGACAATCGCTTGCGGTTTCTGGTATCTCGTCGTATGAGATACGGAAGGTGAGGTTTGAAGTGTGTTCGCCGATATGAGAAGTAGGAGCACCGACCACGAAGGAGATTAGGGACGAAGATGAGATTCCATTGGCTCTGCACCACCTGTGCGCTGATTTTGACCATTTTCTGGTTCGCAGGCGTTTCGCACTCAGCGGCAATCGAAAGAAGTCGTGACGTTCTGTCGATTGCGGAGCAGGCTCAGAGTCCGAATCCGCCGCCGTTGGGGAGCGAATCCAAAAGATTCTGCCATCTGCAGCGTGACAACGGTATGGCCCTGACGTACTTCCCCAACTACGCTGTCGGTGACAAGGACGCTGTATATTTCGATGCAGCTCAGTGCGGCGTGCCTTATCCTTTCCCCTTTCAAATTACGGACGTGGAGCTTTTGCTTTTCAATCACGCAGAGGTCGACTCGGTGAGGCTTAGATTCCATGTCTGGAGCGTGGGGTCTGATCTGGACCAGGGTCCGCAGGAGCGGCTTTGGACATCGGTCATTTACGCCGTTCATACGTTCTATCCGGACTGGGCCTCAGTCAGCCTTCCCCAGGCGGTCTGCGTGGAGGCTCCCTTCTTCTTCGGCGTGGAGTACGTGGCTGGCGACGTGGGATCCATTCCCGGCCTGGTCTCAGATGACCAGCAGAATATGGTAGACACCTCTTTCCAATGGGTGTGGTTGGCCGCCGACTCACCGCCTTGGCGCGAGTGGAATTGGTATTGGAACGATCCCGATCCCGGCTGGTTGATGGTGCGTCTGGCAGGGGAGACCTATTCTCTGGTTTGTGACACGGGTTGGATCTGGATGAGCGACAACGGGTACGCCCCCAGCGGCGCGCCGGATGTAGATGAAAGCCAGAACAGCTGGGTTGGATACTGTGGCCCTGTGGCCGCCGGGAATTGCCTGGAGTGGTTCGGGATCAGCCTGAACCTGGGTTGGAGCATCCCTCAGTTTATTGACAGCCTGGCTCTTTACTTCGGAACAGACACCGCCGGCACAGAGGTTCATTCCATGAAGTCGGGAATCGACAACTTCCTCAACGCTTTTAGCCTCACCGGGACCTACTCCAGCATCTGGCCTGCACCAGACTTTTACGTGATGGCCGATTCGCTTGAGGCCAGCCAGACCATAGCTTTACTTCTGGGTTTCTGGTGGTATGATGGGGAAAACTGGTGGAGAGAAGGAGGGCACTTCGTCACCTTGGCCGGAGTGGATGTGGAAGAGCTCAAGACTGCCCTGAGCGACCCCGGACGGGATGAAGCTGAACATGGCTGGCCGGGACGAGTAAGGCCCCCGGATCATCCGTCACCGCCTCACCCCGACACCCTGCACAATGATCCGGCATACGTCTCCCACGAGATCTATCGGTGCAGCGTGGAGTCCGGTGTTCCTGCAAACCCCGACTGGCAGCTCTCCGATTACCTCGAGATTGACCCTGATCTTGCTCGAGAGTATACGGGAATGAACTTTCCCACCGAATTTCTCTCATACTCTCAACCCGCCCCTGCAGGCACCACCTTTGTGACTCAGGTGGAATATGCCATAATGCTCTGCACCCGGCAGGAACACATGTTCTGGGAGCCAGCCTGCGCGAACTATGCGCCCAGCGGAATGCCGGATTTCGACCAGCGACAGGACACCTGGATCAGCTTTGAGACAAGCCAGCCGACCTTTTGTGGTCCGGCGGCAGCTGCCAACAGTTTCTGGTGGATAGACTCCAAGTTCGACCTTCCGTCCGGTGCGCCGGGAGACGGATCGGACCAATTCCCCTTGGTGAGGGACTACCTGGACAACCTGTCTTTTTACATAAACTGGGATGATCACGACATGTGGAACGTGGATCACTCCGGCACTCCCTGGACCGGCGTGGATCCGCCTCCGGCGACGCCGCAGCCGTTCGTCCCCGGCCCTCAGAATCCGGGTGGAGTGAGCAGCTGGGGAGAGTTCGTGGAGAGGCTGGCCTGGGAAATGGATACCGACGGGCGGCGGACTCTGGGAGCGCACCGGGGTACCAGGCCCCAGGACGTTGATAGTGCCCTGGAACAGTGGTTCGCAGGCGAGACCTTTTCTGACGGCAGCAATCTGAACGACAGCCTGTGCGTGAGGATTTACCAGAAACCCACCTTTTTCCTGGTTGACTCGCTGGTAAGCCAGCACGGAAACGTGGTTCTTCTTCTGGGCTTCTGGTTTCTGGAAAGCAACAAATGGTGGCGAGCAGGCGGACACTACGTTACCGTTGCCGGCATAAATCCGGTAGAGTCGTTTTTAGCGTTGTCAGATCCGTACTTCGACAATGCAGAAAACGGCGGTCCGGGTAGGATACTTTCCGGGTCATACATCACTCACGATCCCTTGCCGCACGGCGATTCCACCATCCATAACGATCCCGGGAACGTTTCGCACGATATCTACTTTCCTGACCTGAACTTCTCCAATCTGGCGGGAGTCTGGCAGGTGCCGGATTACGCCATTTCCTCGGATCTCGACACACTGATGAACCTCTTCCACCGACAGAACGTTCCGGAGGAGTTTGTCCCGTTGACACAGCCTCATCCGCCCGGCAATCCGGTCACTACCGTGGTGGAGTACGCAATCCTGATCGACGCGCTGGACTATCGAGGCGACGTCAACAAAGACGGAAACGCTGAACTGGGAGACGCAATCTTCCTGATCAACTACCTCTTTCGGCAGGAGGCAGCCCCCGACCCCGTCTATGCGGGAGACCTCAACTGTGACGGTGTGGTGGAGCTGGGGGATATAATCTTTTTGCTCAACTATCTGTTTCGAAACGGTACTGTCCCCCGCTGTTGCGGTCCCTAGCCTCCCTACGGACCCACTTACAGCCCCCGGGGCAGAATTCTTGCGGCTCTGGTTTCGCTCCAATTATCCTGCTTTTCAAGTTCGATTCCCGTTCGACACAAGATTCGGCAAAAATCTATTGCCTCTCTTTATAAATGCGTTATAATAAAGTGGACTACAGGTTGCAGGTGAAGAAGGCGGCAGGATGAAGGAGGCGGTCCGAAAGTCTAGTCTCTAAACCTGCCATGCTTCAACGCTGCCTTTATCACCCATAGCGCCATTTGTTGAGACGGAGAGATGTCCGAGTTGGTCTAAGGAGCACGCCTGGTCACCGCCGTTGGCGGGATTCCGCCGAAGGCGGAAAGAGCGTGTAGGAACCGGAAATGTATTGCGTATACATCTTGGAGAACGAGGGCGGGAATCACTACGTAGGATATACCTCCGATTTGGCCAAAAGGATTTAAGGGCACAACTCAAGCAAGAGCAGATGGACAAGGAAAAAAGGACCCTGGCACTTGATTTATAGGGAGGAGTATCCTACGAAGAAGGAGGCTTTCCACAGGGAAAGACAAATCAAGAGCTATAAGGGTGGTGAAGCTTTTCGGAAACTTTTGGAGAAAAGCCACGAAGGGTAGTACATCGATTCACGGAGAGATGCCCGAGTTGGTCTAAGGAGCACGCCTGGTCACCGCCGTTGGCGGGATTCCGCCGAAGGCGGAAAGAGCGTGTAGGAACCG
>CAYFQZ010000621.1:0-3271 GCA_964345305.1 uncultured Ignavibacteria bacterium
AAGGTGAGCTTGGATTTGGTGCTTAACTCCCGCAAACGGCCAGTAGGACAGGAGACCCGTACCTAGGACGGCCCGTCCAACTATCTCACAGCAGAGCTGTGAGCCACCCGCCTTCTCAGAATATTCATGTGCTACTCTGTTTCTTTACCGTCCCTTACGAAGGTTTTCAATAATATCCGAACTCACCCAATAAATATCCCCTCGTGAGTGATAGAAGAGAAATTTCCCGTCCGGAGACAGCATTGCACCTATCTCACTCGTTGCGGTATTGACATCGTCGCCAAGGCTAATCGCTTCACCCCATGTGTCGTCATCGTTAGGAAAGCAAACGAATAAATCTGCGTTATCGGGATCATCAGTTCTCTTGGAATCAAAAACGATGAAGCTTTCATCAGGAGCAATACAAGGATGCGCACCGGGAGAAGGTGAGTTGACCCCTCCCGTTAAGTGTTCTCTTTCAGAGTATTTGCCATTCACGAGTTTGTATCTGCATATCCCTTCTGAGGCTTCTCTTATATCTGTTGTGTAGATTGTCCCGTTTTTAGAAGTCGTCACATACATACCGTTAACACAATATTGAGGATCACCCCATCCTTCTTCAGTCTTATCCATAACCCAGATATTAACGAGTTGCGCTTCCATGTCCCGTGGGCTAAGAGTCTCATCTCGTTTCAAGCCTTCAGGAGGAGGCGCGAATCTGGTGAAATACATTCTTGTTCCATCGATAGAGATGTGTGGTTCAAAGCCATTGAACTTCGCCAAGACCGGATCAGCTTCAGGCGTGGACCAGGCATCCTTTACCCAACGGGTAATCATTATGACATCCTTACCGTCCTTCCTTCTGGCGAAATAGAATTCTTTTCCATCAGGTGCCAGAGTATTAGAAAACTCAAAATATTCTTCGGAGGAGACGGTGCCTGGGGCGAATACAATGGGTTCAAGATCAGGTGGAACCTGTCCAAGGTAGATAGATTCATCTGAAGTATCAGGTGCACGATTACAGAAAACAGAACCCAGCAGAATTACTGTTAGACAGAGTAAATAAACTTCTTTAGATTTCATTATTCTCTCCCGGTTAACTAAGTGACGTGGCCATCCGACCAAGCTTGGTTTCCAGAATTTCATTTGCTTTGCCTCAAATAAATTGAGAAATTACTTGATTGTCAACTGAAAACTAGTAGGAAAGACGGGAGAAGACGAAACTAACCTGTTGCAGGCTGTCTTTGCCGAATCTCAGAGGAACCTGTTGGCACTTCATTTTCTCTCATGCTAAGGAGGGCAGGGGTCGGTGTCCCCCCTCTTCTTGGAAATGCAGATTCTGTAGGGAGAGCTCAGACTGATCCGCCTAGGCCTTCTGGGGACCGGGTCGTAGCTTTTGACCCTGTAAGATCTGAGTCCCCCCATTATGAGTTCTCGTCCTCCCAAAATCGTTCTTTGGACGCTCGCTTACCTTCCTTCTAACGCCTCCATTCTTTTTTTCAATGCCTCGTTCTCTGCTTTCAATTCCTTTATCGCATTTAGCATCGCCCAAATTATCGGATCATTGTTTAACATCAAATATCCTGTGTCATTCTTCTTAATAGCATCCGGGATAACGTCTTTTACGTCTTGAGCAACCAACCCCACGAATTCCTTATCTGATGGCAGACCCAATTCATTGTCTTTCTTATAGCTGTAATGAACTGGTTTAAGCTTGCTGATCTCCGACAATCCATATTCATAAAGGGAACCAACTTCCTTAAGCCTTACATCTGAAAAGTTGTCCCAGTTGCCTCCACCAGGTTTTGCAGCGTCTCCATTAACAGCCAACTTATTGCTCCCCGGGTTCGTCGTGCCGATTCCTACGTTGCCGTTGGTTTTTATCGTCAGGGCATTTGTCCAAGAGATAGGATTTGCGCCCGCGTCAACGACTCTAAACCACACCTCTCCGTCGGGCCTGACTTCCTGCAAATAGGCCCCCTGACTCGTGTTGAATCGCTGCCACGCCCCGGCATCAAAGTAGGAGTTCTTGGCTAAACTTGCATACTGCGATGTGGCGGTGTGCAACCCAATCTCCGTACCTGATGTTCCCGCCGCATCTACCAGGACACCAAAATCGTCGGAGACCGCCTCGATGTGAAGTTTGGTTTCAGCGCTGGGGCTGGTGGTCCCGATGCCAACCCCTCCGCCAGCACGAATCAGAAACTGATTGTTGCCGGTGGAAGCAAAATTGGCATCTACACTGCTGTCAGCCCATACAAAGGTTCCCAGGTGGTTAGCCTTGGCTCTGCGCCCGGCGGCAAAGGAATAGTCTCCGCTAGCGGTGTTCCAATATCCACCTCCCACGGTTGCATAGGGTCCGCTGGCATCGTTATAACTACCTCCACTCACCGTCGCCCCATGGCCAGTGGCGTAGTTGTAACTTCCTCCGGCTAAGGTCGCTTCGTAGCCGCTCGCAAGATTGTCATATCCACCACCCACAACAGCAGCGTAGTTAGTGGCTCTGTTGTTGGTTCCGCCCGCTACGGTTGCATAATTGGCGCTGGCTGTGTCATATTCTCCTCCACCGATAGTAGCGCACAAATCACTGGCAAGGTTCCCGTATCCTCCAGCAATCGTCGCTCCATAATGACTGGCGCGGTTCTTGTAACCTCCGCCTACCGTAGTATAATGATCGGTGGCGCTGTTGAAGTTTCCTCCGCCCACGACACAGTAATAGTAACTTGCACCATTTGTGCCAGTGGTGCAGGCCACGCCAAGATTCACATGAGAATAGGCACTGTCACCGAAAAGCGCATTTCCAGCACCTCCGCGGGCAATACCCCAATACTGGTTTGTGTAAAGCACAGAATTGCTGACCGACCAATTTGAACCTGACCCGGGCGCTGCCGCCACAGCGCTATCTGCTATTGAAGCCCGGTAGGCATAGCCCACGCTGGCAAGCCTAAGCCGATCAGGCAGATGTTCAGCACCCACGGTTATGTCCAGCCAGTAGTCCTCCGAGAAATCTAACTCCAGGACTGTCACTCTTCCCAGCATGACGTTAAACAAACCGTTGTCCACCTCGACCCCGGTTTGAGTCTCCTCCCACTTCTTCATTTCGGGACTCACTGAAAGGGAATCAGTGTAAATCTTGAACGTTATGCTCACCGTCTCGTTCAGGGGATGACCTCCATCATCTGTCAGCATCCCCTGGTAGTTGACCAGCTTGGGGATGTCCGCCTGTACGCTTACCCAAACGAGGGCAAACAGGCACGCCACCACAAAGAACAGAATCTTTTTCATCTGTCCC